>CAJUBQ010000017.1 GCA_910584595.1 uncultured Eubacterium sp. | reverse complement strand
TCGTAGTACCCAAGGGGCATGCTATTTGCGATTAGTTCACCGCAGTGTTGCCCCATTCCGCTCAGAGGATGTTCCAGCCAGCAAAACCATTCCACCAGGTGCAAAGTCGTACGGGAATCCATTAAGTAAATGACATTGCCCATGAATAGTAACTCTTTAGTAACAGTTCAGGTAGGTCTGCACATTTACTGTGCTGACCGTATAAAAATGTAGCGGTTTCCAGGTATCCGGCCCATCGCAAAGCGATTTCTAATGGCCGGATACGTAACAGTTCAATGGGTTATCTGAACTGTTACACTCTTTATGCTTCATTCAGGATGGGAGAAGCGAATACCCCTTTACACTGCTGTACGTATACGTTATAATGACTGTATCTGTAAATATCTGCATTACTTAAAATTATATGAATCAACAAAGGCGGTGGAAATATGGAGGTAATGGACATGACGGAAAAAGAACAAATGCAAAAAAACGTTGAAGAATTTGCAAGATTGCAGAATTATATGGTATTAGCTGAAAAAGATTCTGCAACCTATAAAGCCATGAAAGGGCGCTACATCGAATTAAAAGTAATCTTAACCGCATCCGGAATTAACCTAACTGAATTAGATATCATCAAAGAGTAGCCATCACAACTGCGAAACCAGAATGAAAGCCGGTTGAACGGCCGGCATTGTTTCCTGTCGAACCAACGCCGGCCATCCATTTTACACTCCATTATAATTCATATTTTTTAAAATATCAAAACAATCAAACGTTGCAAAATAATCCTTCGGCGTTTGTGCTCTGCGGATGAGCTGTGTAGTCCCATCTTCTTTCAGCAGCACTTCCGCCGACCAAAGTCTGCCATTGTAGTTATACCCCATCGCAAAACCATGCGCTCCCGTATCATGGATCACTAATAAATCCCCTGTTTCTATTTCCGGCAGCATACGGTCGACCGCAAATTTATCATTGTTCTCACATAACGAGCCTACAATATCATATTTATGATCGCAAGGTGCATGTTCTTTCCCCATGACCGTAATATGATGATATGCGCCATACATTGCCGGACGCATCAGATTTGCAGCACATGCGTCAACGCCGATATACTCTTTATACGTATGCTTCTCATGTACTGCTTTTGTTACGAGACAGCCATACGGGCCTGTCATAAATCGCCCCATTTCCGTATAAATGGCAGTATCGCCAAGCCCTGCCGGAACTAATACTTCATCAAATACTTTGTGTACCCCTTCTCCGATCACGCGGATATCATTGGGCTTCTCCTGAGGCCTGTAAGCAACGCCTACCCCGCCGGACAAATTAATAAAACTTATTGTAATACCAAGTTTTTCCTTAATCTCCACCGCAAGCTCAAACAGCGTCTTTGCCAATGTTGGATAATAATCATTTGTTACTGTATTACTAACAAGAAAAGAATGAAGCCCAAAACGTTTTGCACCTTTTTGTTTTAAGAGTTTATATCCTTCAAACAGCTGTTCTTTTGTAAAACCGTATTTTGCGTCCTGCGGATTATCCATAATACCGTTGCTGACTTCATATACGCCACCCGGATTGTAACGGCAGCTGATCGTTTCCGGTATTTTTCCAATTGTCTGTTCCAAAAAATCAATATGTGTAATATCATCCAGATTAATAATTGCACCCAGCTTATCTGCAAACCGAAATTCTTCCGGCGGTGTTTCATTCGAAGAAAACATAATATCTTCCCCACGGATTCCAAGCGCATCCGATAACATCAGTTCTGTCATCGAAGAACAGTCGCAGCCGCAACCGTATTCTTTTAATATATTCATAATAAACGGATTTGGCTCTGCCTTTACAGCAAAATATTCCCGATACCCTTGATTCCAGGAAAATGCCTCTTTTACTGCCTGTGCATTTTCACGGATTCCTTTTTCATCATACAAATGAAACGGTGTTGGAAACTGCTCTGTAATCTCCTTAAGCTGTTCGTATGTTACAAACGGTTCTTTGTTCATGTGCATCCTCTCCTTTTATCCTAAACATTGCTTACTTATTCTTTTTATCAAACGATCTGTTTTAACAAAAATACTCTACAACAGCGCCTTGAAAAAATCAAGCGCTTTCTTGCATGAAAGCAAAAGATTTTTACTCTTTTTGGCAACGGTTCAGATCATGTGTTGTATATTGGCCTCCCGGACGTCGAATGATAGGGAGCTGCGCTGGCTTCTTGTTCCTTTTCCAGAATGCAACAAGCGCTAAGAATTCTGCATTTACACTATGCCAACCGGACGGTCGCTGCGCCTACTTCGCCCTGGCTAAACGCCAGCAGCTAAAGGCGCCGCTTGGCTTCGCCCCTGGTTACTTAGCAGAATACTAAGCGCTTGTAGCATTCTTCCAACGTCACAAGAAGCCAGCGCAGCTCCCTATCATCCGACTGCTAATCGCAAGTGTTGCATGTAAATGTATATGCTTTCGTAACCAGCTGAGAGAGGACGTTTGCCTGGTCTGCCTGTGGCTTTGGAAGAATGCTTAGAATCATTTAGTATTCTGTTAAATAAACAGGGGCAAAGCCAAGCGGCGCCTTTAGCTGCTGGCGTTTAGCCAGGGCGAAGTAGGCGCCGCGACCGTCCGGCTGGCATAGTGTAGATACAGAATGCTTAGTGATTCTTAGCATTCTGGAATGGACACAGGCAGACCAGGCAAACGTCCTCTCTCAGCGTCCTGGAATCCATAATATACAACACAGGATCTGAACTGTTACTATTTATTCGATCATGCAGCCTGATTTATAAATTACTCAAAAAGGTGTATAGTTTTAGAAACATGCGGGCAAACTGCTTATAAACGCCAGAATGTTTCTCACATAGGATCTGAAATACAGAAAAGAGGTGCTCACATTGAAAATTACATTAAACGAAGTATTAGACAGCAAAGGTATCTCACAAAATCAAATGGCAAAAGATACCGGTATTTCCACATCTACACTGCGTAATTTAAATCATAACCGAACCACGCGGATTAGTTTTGATGTTTTAGAAAAAATCTGTACGTATTTGGACTGTAATATTGAAGACATTCTATGTCTTGAAAAAGAACCGGCCTGATATTTCCCCGCAAAAACATTGACAAAAAGCACAAAACGTAATAATATTAGGAACGGAAGCACATCCAAATCAAAGTAAAGAGAGGAATAAATTTATGAAAATGAGAAACAAATTTCTGGCATTATTTTTAGCAGTTTCTATGTCATTCACCGCAAGCGCCTGTGGCAGCGCTGATACAAACAAGCAGAGTGAAGGTAAACCTGCTACAGAAAACACTGCTGCGGACAAAGATGAGGAAAAAGAATCTGACGTAGACGTTTATGCTGCTGCAGTTGAAAAAATGAAAGACATCTCCAGCCTGAATGGAAAAATGCTTGTAGAAATGGATATGAAAATCGAAGCAAACGGAGAATCCCAGACAATGTCAACAACTACTGCTATGGATATGTCCTGTACATATAATCCGACACGTCTGAAAGCAGATGCAACCATAGATGCCGGTGACGGAAACCAGTTAAAAACATCGGTTTATGCAGAAGCGGCTGAAGACGGCACATTCACCATGTATATGAATAACGGTTCGGAATGGCAGTCACAGTCCATTGACGCTGCTGATATCGCACAATATGATGCGGCCAGCAATATGACAGGTTATATGCAGGACAGCTACAATTTCCAGGATGCGGGAACCGAGCAGGTCGATGGAAAAAACGCCCGGAAATATACAGGCGTTATCACAGGCGATGATATGCGCAAGACCATGATGTCTACCGGTGCACTCAATTCTTTAAGCAACCTTGGAATGGATGAAAGCCAGGTTGAAACTATGATAAAAGATCTTGGCGAACTCCCGATCACATTGTGGATTGACGAAGCTGAAATGTATCCGATCAAATACGAGATGGATATGACATCTATGATGAATTCCTTAATGTCCGGTATTATTGAATCGATGGGAGATGAGGCTGCAGGATTAACTTTTGAATACACAAAGGTTAAGATGGAAATGACCTGCTCAGATTTCAATGCCGTTGATGAAATTACCATTCCGGAAGAAGCAAAGACAGCTGCATCTGCAGCATAAAGCAATATAAAAACAGCCGCTTCTGCAGCAGCAAACGGTATAAAAACAAAGACATTCTCACAAAAATTTGTTTGATATACAAATTCTTTGTGAAAATGTCTTTTTCTTTTTCATCATTCTATAGATAGCCGATTAAAAATATACTACTATTTCCAACATCCAATACAGCAAGTTCCCATTTTAACAATAATTTCGTATAATAATCTGTACTTTTTCCTTCCCCAAATACGTATTCACAGAAGGATCATAAGTAACAGAAAAACGAATTTGCTGCGGTGCGCCATGCAGCAGCGCATCTACCTGCTGTATGGATGATTTTTCCCGCAAAAATTCCAAAAATGCTTCGATATCTCCAAAATAAACGGCATCCATGTATCCTCCGTCTCCGTCCTCTACTACCATCTTGAGCACATTTTTGTTTTTTCCAACGATATCTGCGTGGAGCGGATGTATGTCCCGAACAGCAAATACCGGCTTTTCATTGCCTTTTCCAAAAGGTTCCAGACATTCAAATTCCCGAATAAGCTCTGTACGGATATAATACAAGGGCATTGGTACGTCGATATGCACTTTTTCAATAAAATCTTCCTCTGTCAGATTCGAATATGCGTTTAAGTCTGTCCGAAACCTGTCTACATTTTCTTTCTCCATAGAGAGGCCGGCAGCCATCGGATGACCGCCAAACTTCGTCATAAGCCCGCTGCATTTTGTCATTTCCTCATACATAGAATACGCCTCAATAGAACGTCCCGAACCTTTTACGCCTCCATCTTGCGCATTCGTCAATACAAAGACAGGCTTATGGTACATCTCTCGGATCCTTCCTGCGATAATACCGGCAAGGCTCTCATGACATTGCGGCAAATAGATAACCATTACCTTATCTTCTGCTATGCTTTTCTCTTCTATGTAACGCTTCGCCTCTTCCACCCCTTGCTGGGTAAGATTTTTGCGTCTGTCATTTAACTCCACGAGCTCTCTGGCGAGCAGAGACGCTTTTTCAGGTGAAGACTCCAGCAAGAGCTCCAAAGAACGTTTTGCCGTATCCAGCCTGCCGCCGGCATTGATACATGGTCCTAATACAAAACCAAAATGCCAGGAACGGATCTGCTCTCTTTCCAGATGATTTTGCTGTATTAATGCAAGCAGACCCGGATGTTCCGTCTTATGAACCGCCTGTAAGCCAAGCTTTACAATCGTCCGGTTCTCTCCGGTGAGCTCCATAACGTCTCCTACCGTAGCAAAAGCTGCGTGTGCCATCATCTCAAAACTACGCTCTATCGGAATTCCCATCCGTTCATACAACACCTGTATAAATTTCCAGGCTACTGCTGCACCGCACAATCCGGAATATGGATAAGCACAATCTGCCTGCTTTGGATTAATTACCGCATCCGCTGCGGGTATCCGGTACTGTTTTTGCTGATTTCCATTTACCGAAACGATCGAAAACGGAACTTCATGATGGTCTGTAATAATGACCGTAAGACCGGACTGCTTTGCAAACGCAACTTCCTCTGCCGCAGAAATACCATTATCACATGTAATCATCGTATCTACGCCGTCTTCAAGCGCCCTTGTAACCATTCCACAATTCATACCATATCCATCATGCACCCGGTCAGGAATCACATGATCGACCTGTGCTCCACATATACGAAGCGCCGTGATTAAAATATAAGACGCATTTACTCCGTCAATATCATAGTCTCCAATCACGCGTATTTTCTTCCCTTCGTGGATCTTCTTTGCTAAAATTTCCGCTCCGGCATCTGCGTCTTTCAGTAAATGCGGATTGTGCAGCTGACGCGTCGAACAATCCAGATAATCAGCGATTGCATCATTGCCAACGATATCCCGATTCCTGATAATTCTGGCTGTAACCGGATCTATGCCAAATCTGGCGCCGATTGCCTGAAAGTCTGCCTTTTTTGCTGTTACAAACCACTTTTGCTTCACAATCATTTTCTCCCTTTAATATACAATCCTGTCTCTGCCGTTTTCTTTTCCATCATAAAGCAGCTGATCCGCTTCCCTGATGCTCTCATCCAGAGAACGCGCCCGGTCAATCTCCACAAGTCCAAACGTCATCGTAACTTTTAATCGCAAATCTCCATATTTTACTTCCAGACTTTTTATCTCATCCCGAAGACCATTTAAAATCACATATGCTTCATCTCCGTTGCTTTCCGAAAATAAAAACAAAAATTCTTCGCCTCCCCATCTCGCAACGGCTCCATAAGGATGCATCACCTTTTGAAACAGCTCAGCCAATGTCTTTAGCACCGCATCTCCGCACTCGTGGCCATAGGTATCGTTAAACTTTTTAAAATGGTCAATATCCCCAATCGCCACAGATATTCCTTTCTGACTGTCACACCGCATCATCTGTTCTGATGCATATTCGATCATACGCAGCCTGTTCATCAGCTGCGTAAGCGGATCGGTACCTGCCTGATGACGAAGTTTTTTATTGGTTTCGATCAGCTTTTTCTCCATCGCCAGAAAATTGCTGCTGATCAGACATCCATAAATACTGATTCCGGCAAAAATGCTGACCGTATTGACAATCTGATAATATCCGATAATCCCTGCCGCAATTTCTGTTAACGGCTCATAAAATCTACAGTAAAAAAATAAAACGATCCGCAGCATACACATCACAACGACATTAAAGAGCTTCATTTTCAGACTCCAGTAAGGCAGAAAAAAATCAACCAGAATCAATACAAATAAAAAATGCTGAACGCCCAGATTCCAACCCATATAATAAATACTCACTACAATGTAAAATACGGTCAGAATGTTCAGCCCATATGCCGCCGTTTTCACCTGTCCATAGTATGTCAGCGCAAATATGGCGCTATACAGCAGCAAGTATGGCGCTGTAAACAGGAGCATATTTGAATCTCTGCTCCAAAGCCCGCCGGCTGCCATCAGCAGAAAATACCCAAGCATTCCAAGCGCCATCAGTCTGATCTCAATTGCCGGTTTGCTGCTTTCGTTCTCATTGCGTATATCCTGAAATATCATATTTTTTACCGCTGACATTTATATTCGCACTCCTTTTCTTTTGCGTCTTATCCTTCTTCTTTTCAGATGTATTTTTTGTTCAAAGATACGGGCCTTCACCAAAGAACTCTCAGATTTTTACATCTTATCATATTTTTATAACATTTGTAAAGGCAGAGTGAAGGATGCTTGGCAAGCCGCATTCTTTGACCCAAACCAAGCAGCGGGCACCTGGTCAGGATATGAAAAGTAACACAAATTTTCTGAATAAAGTCTTCTGTTTTACAGTTGTATTAGTTGATTTTTGTAAATTTATCGTGTATAATTTATTTTGTAATATATTTTGGCTGCTGAAACTACACAGGTTTTATAACAATCTCTCACAAATGGGAGGTAAGAAAGGAGATTCTATGAAAAATACGAAAAAAAGGTTTATTGTATTCATTGGTGTTTTTATTATGATGATTACGTGCATGACAAATGCTACCGTATACGCTGGAACATCGCTTGATTCTCTTATGAATCAATATGTTGGAACCAGATGGGTGGACATGAATGGAGATTCTTTATATTATTATGGCTATGAGTGTAAAGGATTTGCAAATTATATATTTAAAGAACTATGGGACGTTAAACATATTGGGGCCTATGACAGCAGCATGTATTACATACCAAATCCATCCGGGGCTTATGAAATCGGCAGACTGGATTTTAATTCTATGAGCCTTGATAATGCTAAAAATCTACTTTCACAGGGACTTCCAGGGGATTTCATACAAGTGCGTCGCAGAGGAAAAGATTATGGGCATAGTATGATTTTAGTCAGTACAAATACTGAAGGCATTACAGTATTTGACTGCAATTCAGACGGAAAATGCACAATAAAAAAATACAATATAAGCTGGTGGCAGTTTTATAATGCAAACAGCGCCATGTCATTGTATCGTGCAAACAATAATAAAGGAGAATCAGAAAGTCAAAGCACTGTTTTCAATGGAGTAGATTACAGCAGCGTTTATAATTTTGATTATTATACCCTTAAAAATCCGGATGTCAAAAAAACGTTTGGAAATGACCAGAAAGCAGTATTTGAACATTTTCTTGCAAGAGGCATGCTGGAAGGAAGAAGGGGAAGCGTGGAGTTTGATGTAAACTATTACCGCAGTCAAAATCCAGATCTGCAAAGAGCTTACGGAAATGATTTGAAATCTTACTATTTGCACTATATCACACAAGGAAGACTTGAAAACAGAAAAGGTGTTGAAACAAATGTAAATGGAGTAGATTATAGTTTTGTTTACAGTTTCGATTATTACACTGCCAATCATCCAGATGTGAATCAAAAATACGGAAATGATAGGGACGCCACTTTTCAACATTTTCTTGGCAGAGGTATGTTGGAAGGAAGAAGGGCGAGTGCGGAATTTGATGTAAACTATTATCGCAGCCAAAATCCAGATCTTCAGAAAGCTTACGGAAGTGATTTGAAATCTTACTATTTGCACTATATCACACAAGGAAGACTTGAAAACAGAAAAGGAGCTGCATAATTATTCCTGCTTAATCTTTTGCTAGAGCGTGTTTGAAAAATCATTCCCGCGATCTGCACTCCCCACTTTGCGGAGAATTCATCCCAAATTTAGTCAACATAGCCCACTATGACTCCTAAATTTGGGATAAATTCTCCACAAACTGTGAAGCACATCTCACAGAAAGCATTTTTCAAACACGCTCTAGAAAACGCATTTTTCAAACACACTCCAGTGCTCCATCCGGCATTTTCCCTGCATCCAACGGATCGTTTCCCGTATTCCCGTCTCAAAATCCACCGTCGGAACAAATCCTGTATCCTCTGTCAGCGAGCGGATATCCGCACACAGATACATCACCTGATGAGCGCTGTAAGGGATCTCCCCAAATTTTACCAAAGCCTGGCAGCCTGTCAGTTCTTTCATTATTAAAATATATTCCCGCAGCGGCCGCACCTGGCCGCTGCCCAGACAGTACACCCGGCCATGCACCGGATGCTGTCCGATCCGAAACAATGCATCAGCCGCATCCACACTGTATAAAAAATCCCACAACTGTTCTCCCGGCGTATATCGGGTCTCTTCCTGACACAGCATCTTTCGCAGGCTGGCGCAGACCATCGTCTGCTCCCGGTCATAAGGGCCATAAATGCTGAGCATACGTACCCAGATATGATGCATTCCAAACTGCTCACAGGCGATTCGGCTCATTTGCCCGGCGCACAGCTTGGCCATTCCATATCCGCTCTCAGGAAATACAGGCGTATCCGGACGCAGGACCCCCTTTGCCCGACCGTACTCTGCCTGAGAACCCGCTCCTACAAACGTCCTGCATCCCAGACGCTTTGCCAGCCTGACCGCTCCCAACGTTCCTTCGATATTATGCACCTGCATCGGCAGATCGTTCCTGTCCTCTCCAAAGGTCCCGCTCCAGGCCAGATGATAAAACGCCTCACAGGGCTTATCCTCCGGCAGCGCCACCGTATCCAGTTCACGCAGGTCTGTTTCCAAAACCAGAATCCCAGAGCTAGCCGGAATCCGGCTGTTTCTTGTTGATCCCCTGCGGCAGATCGCCAGTACTTCATAGCCTTCCCGGATGCATTTTTCCAATAAAGCCATCCCTACCGCACCTGTAACCCCTGTAATTGCAACTCTTTTTCTCATCTGTCAGACTTCCTCCCTGCTGTCTCACATCCTTATGACATAAATCTGGTCATTGCGAATCCGCGCCGTATTCCGGTACGGACCTGCCGAAGATTCAAACAAGACATACAGTCCCTCCGGCGTCATCAAAATCTGCTCCGCACCTTCCGGCAGCAGCCAGGATTCCAGCGGCTCATGATACGCCGCCGTGTCTTGTTCATACACAAAGCGCATCAGGCACGCATCCTCCATCTGATAGCCCTGGCTAAACAGCATATACCGCTGTCCGGTTGCCACATCCTCCCAAAAAGTCACTCCCTGAATCCGCTGCGGTATCTCTGCCGTAGAACGCAGAACCGGGCTGTCAACATTCTCCAGCCCATACCGGTTCAGCTGTCCAGCCGCTCCATCCACATAAGAGCCTACATAAAGCTCTCCGCGGTACAAAGTCAGAAAAGAGGCTACCTTTGCTCCATTGTGATTCGTCAGTCCGGCATCAAAACTCACCTGTATCCCGCCTTGATATGTACCATTTAAAATCTCCGTCCAGGAAATGCCAAACACTTTTCCCTCCGGTCCCGTCACCCAAAGCAGATCATGCTCTTCATCATACGCAATCCCGCCTGTATGCGCCAAAAACCCCAGATCTATGATATCGAGCAGGTTTCCATGCAAATCCATCATCCACAAAATACTGTTAACCGTCCCGGAAAAACTATACGCTGACACCACAAGCCTGTCCGCCGTTTTGGTAAATCCCTGCACCACCATGTCCTCATACTTTTCCAATCCCTGCCCATACAGTCCGGGCATTGTTACAGACCGTTCAAACCGGTCCGCCAAAAACATATACTCCGGATGCACCAGAACCTTCGCAAGCCCTGGTACATTCGTCACAATCCCATCTGCACCCATAGCCTGCACATTCTTTATCTGTGAAGGGGCATCAACGGTCCATACAAATACCTGCCCCGACTGTGCATGTATGGCCTCGATCACCTGTGCATTTGCTATCTCTGCCGACAGTCCATAAAAATCAGCCGGAAACTCCTGCGGCAAACCGGCTTTACCGGAAACGGCATTATAAAGTATGAAGCACTCCGGATCCAGCTCCTTTAACTGCATCAAATATTCGTAACGAAACGAAGCAAATACACACCTTTCCGTCATACCCGCTTCCTTTGCCGCCCTGTACACAGCCTCCACATAACCATCCACATCGCCAATATCCTTAAGCTCCAGATAAATCTTCACATCAAAATCCCGCGCCATCTCCAACAACTGCTGCAGCTTTGGAATGTGCTCTCCTGTATAATCATCCGAAAACCATTTCCCCGCATCCATCGCAGACAATTCTTCATAGGTATAATCCGCAACCCTCCCTTCACAGCCCGTCACCCGCATTAATTCATCATCATGAAAGATTACAATCTGTCCGTCTTTTGTCATCTGCACATCTGTCTCAATATAATCCACACCAAGATCCAACGCCCCCGCAAAAGCTGCCATTGTATTTTCCGGAAAAACTGAAGAATATCCCCTGTGGGCAGCAACCTGCAAAATTGTTCTGTCTGTTTTACCGTTCATCTCTTGCATCTGTTCATTTTGAGCCTGCAGCATCTGCTCATTTTGAACCTGCGGCATCTGCGTCTGTTCATTTTGAATCTGCATGATCTGTGTCTGTTCATTTTGAATCTGCATGATCTGTGTCTGTTCATTTTGAATCTGCATGATCTGCGTCGTCTGCTCGCTGCTTCCATCCGAAATATTTTGCTCCTGCATCATATCTGCCGCTGAAAACGCCAACAGCACACACAAAAAAATTCCCAGCAGCCCGGCCTTCTGATATTTTCGCCCTCCCGAATTGTACGCAGCCTCAAGTCTGCTGAACAAATACGGATAACCCGCCATCACGAAAAAGGCAAACAAAAACATTGAAAAAAATCCCGCATATTTTCCTTCCATTTTAAGTCCGAGTACCGATCCTGACACTTCCAATAAAAACAACGCCAGCCCGCTGCCCAAAAGGAAGCGCGCACACCTGCGCACAAAAGAACCATCTGTCTCAAACCGAATCAGCCGCCGTTCTATCAGCCATCCCAACAGCAGTCCCATCCCGGCTCCCGCATTTGGCATACATCCGACACGCAGCATCGGCAGAAAACACAGCAAGCAGCCTGCCCCACAGGCTATCACATCTGCATTCGGATGCATCGTTACCCAGTCCAGCAGCTTCTCAATACAAAAAAACCATGCCAGCCCCATAAACAATGCTGCCATCACATCCTGCGGCGTATGCACCCCCAGATAATTTCTGGAGAACAAAATCAACGCTGTCAAAATCCATAGGAGGACACCTGCATATTTCTGATCCTGCTTCCCTTTCCTCCATGCACAGCTGCCGGCCACTCCCCAGGAAGCTACGGCCCGGGCTGTATGCCCGCTCGGAAACGAATAGCCCGACGCCGCCGGAACGGCCGCCTCCACCGGATGGATCCGCCCATCCCGTACCCATGGACGGTCTATTTTACATACCGCCTTCAAAAACTGGCTCCATGTACAAGCCAACGCCGTATTCCACCCCATACACTGACCCATACGCTTATCAACACACCAATAAATACCGGCTAATAATAAAAATGTCGGGAGCGTTTCCGCAAACGACGTAATCTTTAGCATATAAGAATCAAATACTCCGCCAAAAGCTTCTCTTATCGTCTGCAATAGCAGCAGATAGTTTAAATCCATACCATCCATGGCGCCCTCCCCTGTGCAATCATTTCCTCCAGCTTCTCCTTCTCCCGTTTTGTATCCATACACTGCCAGAACCCTTCATGCTGATACGCACACAGTTCCCCGTCCGCCACCAACTGCTGGATCGTCTCACGTTCAAACACCGTCCGGTCGTCCTTAAGATAATCAAATATCTTTGGCTCTAACACCATATACCCCGCATTGATCTGCGATCCATCCACCTGTGACTTTTCCCGAAACGCCCGTACTATCCGGTCCTTTCGTGTAATTTCCAGCACTCCAAAACGCTGCTCCAGATAGACCGCTGTCAGCGTAGCCGTCTTCCCATGCTCTTTGTGAAACTTTACCAGCTGCGCAATATCCACATCACAGACGCCGTCGCCATAAGTCATCAGAAACGCCTCGTCTCCAATATACTCATGCACCCTGCGGATCCTCCCGCCCGTCATCGTATCCAGCCCGGTATCAATAATTGTCACCTTCCACGGCTCCGCAGCATTATTATGTACCGTCGTTTCCCCGCCCCTGCCAAAATCAATCGTAATATCACTGTTATACAGATAATAATCCGCAAACCATTCTTTAATCAAATGCTGTTTATATCCGGCACAGATAATAAATTCGTGAAAACCATAAAAAGAATATTCCTTCATGATATGCCACAAAATCGGCCGACCGCCGATTTCGATCATAGGTTTTGGTTTTAAATGGCTCTCCTCGCTGATGCGGGTGCCATAGCCGCCGGCTAAGATTACTACTTTCATCCTGTATTTTCCTGTTCCTTTCCCATTCATTCCTGTTTCGTCTTTTTAACCAGTTTACATCTGCCACCATCTGTGTTATACTTCTTTTACTTACAGAACAATCCTGTTTTTAATTTTCTACTTCAGCATTTCGCCCATATCTGTTTTTGCAGCCTACATTTCATCCGTAATATCAATTTTAACTATCTTATCTGTGTCTGCCATACTCTGACCATGCTCTCTTACATACGAAAGGAATTTTGCTCATGCAATTCAATCATACATTTGCTGTTTTCCCAACTGCCGGCAAAGAATTTCAAAACGCATCCGGCCCTATTGATTATCAAATGACAAACGACTACATGTTCCACGCTGTCCTGCAAAAAAAACAAAAAGTTCTAAAAAGTCTGCTCTGCTCCCTCTTAAACCTGCATCCGGAAACAATCCTCTCCATACAAATTCTAAATCCCATTACCCTTGGCGAATCCATAGATGATAAAACATTTATTCTGGACATCAGCATTTTTCTTAATAACAATACAGTCATCAACCTGGAAATGCAGGTCAAAAACCTCTCCAACTGGAAAGACCGTTCCCTAAGCTACCTCTGCCGCTCCTTCGACCAGATCTTAAAAGGCAGTGACTATGATACTGCCATGCCCACAGTCCATATAGGCATTTTAAATTTCACCCCGTTTCCTGATATTCCAGAATTCTATGCCTCCTACAAGCTGCTTAATGAAAAAACTCATCACATATATAGTGACAAATTCAGTCTGCGTATGTTAGACTTAACTTGTATCCATCTTGCCACTCCACACGACAAAGCCTGTCATCTGGATGACTGGGCAAGACTTTTCAAAGCTACAACATGGGAGGAGATTAAAATGATTGCAAAAAACAATACTGACCTGACTGAAGCTTCTGAAACTCTCTATACATTAAATTCAGACTATATGATACGCAAACAGTGCGAAGCACGCGCCGATTATTACCGGCTGCATAACACAATAAACAAAAAACTAAATGCCTTAACTGCAGAAGTTGAGAGTCTCACTTCGGAAAATCAGAGTCTAAACTCGGAAAATCAGAGTCTAAACTCAAAAGTGCAAAATCTTACACAGGACAATCACGAAAAAGATATTCTGATCCGCCAGTTAAAGGCACAGCTTCATCAGGAGTTGCCTCCTGTCTGACAATATGACACATCCCTTCCTGCAAGCTATCGGAAAACCCCGGAAATTTTCATCTCTGTGGTTTTCCCGGCTGCATTCTGAATAAAAACCGCCTTTTTTCCGAAAAGCGAATATATGATAAACAGCAGCAGCGCAAATAATGAAATACACACGCCTTCCTTTCGCCACGGCGTATGATAGACCAGCTCAATGTTGTGTTCCCCAGCCTGGAGCTCCAATGCCATATACATCTCATTTGCCCGGTAAAGCCTGGACTCCTTCCCGTCTACAAAAGCTCTCCACCCTGGAGAATACGGAACTGCCAGGCACATCAGCTTCGGCTTATCCAGCGAAATCTCCCCTGTAACTGTATTTGTTCCAATTACTGTCTGCTGCAGAACATCTTCCTGACGCTGCTGCAAAGTCTGCACATACCGTCCCATCGGCAGACAGCTTATCTGCAAAGAATCAAAAGAATAAATGCCTGTTCCTGCAAATACTACAGTAACTGAAGAAATGCCTTCCTGCGTATATCCCAGATTTACGGCAAAATTATGTTGACCATTATATTTGCTGTTCTCCTGCGTATAATAATTCAATATTTTCTGCCGCCCATCTGAGGCGGTAAAGATCAGTTTCGTACCATCTGGCTGTTTCCAAAAAATCCTTTTTTTCAAACGCTCAAATATGCAGACATTTTCATCTCCAATATCATAATCCGGTACACCCTGATATTCCAATCCGTCTATCTGAAAATAAGTCTCACTGTCAGCAGCTCCTTCAAATGAAAAAGTCACAGATGCTTCCGGTGCCATGACTGCGATCGCATGATCCAACAGCTCAATACTCTCCCCACTGCACTGAATCTTAACATTTATTTTCCTGTCCTGTAGGAACAGCTCTGTCTCCTGCACCTCTCCTCCATAATCCTCCAATACCACTCCTTGCAATAATGCTTCCTGCTTTTCGATCGTTGATAGAGAATTCCAGGTTTGTTCTGAAATCTGACTATCATAAGTATAAGCCAACGGCAATGCATAATCATTGCGGTAAACCATATAACCGGCCCCTGCTCCTTCATCCATATCCACAAGGGTATATCCATACGGTACAGGTGAAGCATCCCAGTCTGGAACCACATAATAATGCACCGCTGCCAAAGCTGCTAACGCTGCCCGATCATCATATCCATAATAATTTAATGGTTCATCTTCCCTGCAAAGACCCATTTCGCTGCGGAATTTAGAAACACATGGATTGGACAGCGACCAATAATACTGCGTGGAAGACGGGCCGGACAAAATACCCGCATTCAGAGACAGATTCCTTCCTGTATAACGATAAAACCCATCTGCCTGGTCAGCCGCGGCAGCATTCCGTACTGCCGCTGTCTCATTATGCAGCAATCCGTCAAATACATATGCAGACTCCCATGCCTCTGCCGCATAATTTCCTCCCTCAGGAGCATTCAGCCAGAAACTGTTTACACCAATGCTCACCAATACCAGTATCAGCGCCATCCGCTGACGGTTGCTTTTTCTCCATATTCCGGTCTCCTCACAGAAAAGCCACGGCAATACCACCACCAGCAAAATAAGACAGAGCGCAGAAAAATTCATCACCGTACGTGAAGGCTCTAACAGGATACACACTGCAAAACATACCATCAAACATACGGCCATAGCTCTGCTGTCTTTGATTCCCGCTGTCATCAGCAAAGGCCACGCTACCGCCAGTATGTAAGCACAAAGCAGTGCAAATGCCCAGCTCCAGCGGTTTGTCGTATACGAAAATCCATTCATGGCCCATCCAAAAACTGGAAACAGAAACATCAATATTCCGCTCAAAAACAATGCCTTTAAAAATCCATACCTTTTCCTGCAAAACAGCAGCGCTACCGCAGGGAATACAGGAGCCGCATATCCCATACATGTCCAGTATTCATTGCCCTGCGAAAAGAGCGCTGACGGAAGCCTGCAGTAATAATAAAACGGATAAAATAAATGCAGTGCTGGACTGCTGGAAAAACGTGCGTCATGCAGCACCATATAACAGGAAGGCAGCAATATAACCGCTGCCAGCCCAACCCCCACTACAGACGCAAAAACAATACGTAAAAACAAACGAAGCCCTACTTTTCTTAATGCCGGCGTTTTTCTGTAAAAAACAGCCAAACGCAGCGCCGTATAGATCACCGTGACCATCACGAGCATATAAAAAAAGTATAAATTACTGACCGCAGACAAAAATACGGCTGCAATCATAAAATATAATCTCCTTCCCCTGAAAATCCTCTCAACTCCAATCAAAAGCATCGGCAGATAAACCATCGGATTCAGAAAAAACGGATGTCTCGCCGTATTAAACACCGCCCAGAAACAAAATACATAAGACAGAGAACCGGCCAAAACCCCATACCTGCTCCTGCAGCCACTTTCAAAGCAAAGGACAGAGAACATCACTCCGGCCAGATACAGGCGCAGCAAAATCATCCCGTCATAATACAAATGCAGGAAACGCACCGGCGCCAGTACCGAAAAAAATGCAAACGGATCGCCAATCACATAATAATGAAACGTCTGCAGTATATCGCTCCCTTCCCCGATACAAAAATCCCATTCCGGTATGACCAGCCTATGGCTGCTTACCAGCTCCAGAATGATTGCACGCAGATACCTTGCGTAATAAACAAGCGCCTTAAAATGCTGCACCCAGCCGTCTCCATTCCAGATAAATGTCCGTCCAGCAGCAAAATACCAGCAGTACACAATCATTGCCGCAATCGCAAACACAAGCGAATAGCTTAAATAATACTGCCTTTTCCCCTTCTTTGTATCAATTGGAGCATATGTTATTTTGATACTTCCCATATGCATATTACATCAACTGCCTTTCTGACGATCACTGTCATTATTCTCTGTCACAGCGCCATGCTGCCTCTTCTCTCCTATATTACTTTTTGCAATAATATAATGCGGCCTCTTTTTTACTTCCATATATATTTTCGAAATATACTGACCCATAATACCCATACAAAATAATTGAATTCCTCCGACCAACGTCATAATACAGACAATCGATGCCCATCCGGCTACCGGATCTCCCCAGATCATCCTGCGCAGCGCAATCACTGCCACCGCCGCAAAAGAGATGACCGTCATTAATATCCCAAACCAGGACGCCACACTCAGCGGCGCCTGTGAAAAATTGATCACACCATCCACCGCATACCGGAACAGTTTCCAGAAATTCCATTTCGTTTCACCCGCAACGCGGCTAATATTTTCATACGAAAGCCAATAAGTGCGAAATCCAATCCATCCAAAAATCCCTTTGGAAAATCGGTTGTATTCTCCCATCCCGACAATCGTATCCACCATCTCCCTCTTCATCAGCCTGAAATCCCTGGCGCCATCCACAATATCCGCATCCGAAATCCGATTAATGATCCGGTAAAACCGCTTAGCAAACCAGCTTCGTATCATCGGCTCGCCATTACGCGTCATCCTGCGGGCAGCCACACTGTCGTATTCTCCGGTCTGGATAATCTCTAACATCTGCGGAAGCATAGACGGCGGATCCTGCAGATCGACATCCATCACCGCTGCATAATCTCCCTGTACATTACAAAACCCAGCATACA
Source organism: uncultured Eubacterium sp. (assembly GCA_910584595.1). GTDB lineage: Bacteria > Bacillota > Clostridia > Lachnospirales > Lachnospiraceae > Eubacterium_J. Next base: position 45,650 of record CAJUBQ010000017.1, on the reverse strand, counting down.
TCGCAGCTTCTTTCCCAAAATTTCTGGAAAAAGACAGGTAATAAACATGGCTGTCCTTCCGGCTAAGCTCCTGCAGAACTTTTAAAGTATCATCTTTAGAACCATCATTAATAAATAACAATTCATAATCCACCGGCATATCTTCCAGCGCCTTCCTGGCTTCTTTATAAAAAATCGGTATTGCATCCTGTTCATTATAACAAGGAACAATTAATGACAGCAGCATAAACTTTTCCTCCTCAGAACTCTGATCGCAGCACTGTCGTCTTACTGCATCAAATATACTTGTGTATCAATTTGCACATATTCATCAACATCTATCATCTGATTTTTCAAACCGCAGCAGCAATACAAACAGCGCAATTCCAACGATCGTTAACAAGATACCCGCCCCAAGATACGGAATACGGTATTTCATTTCCACCACATTTTTCCCGTCCTGCAGCGGCGCCGACATCATACACTCTTCAAACATCTCCACCTGTACCGGCTTCCCATTCACTGTTACTTTCCATCCGTCGTCATATGGGATGGACAAATACAAATATTCCATAGCTTTTGCATGGGAAACCTCAAACTTCGCATATCCATCCTCCACCTGTATCTTCTCCGCCGCAGTTTTTAGGATCTTTTGCGCTGCCTGATCCAACCGGTCCAGATCAAGCGCATAAAACTGCGCATCCGACACGCTTAACGGCTGCGCCGCTGTCAGCCGCACCTGTGCCGCAGTATCCTCCCCGGATACTGGAATGTAAAACACGGACGGCGAAAGCCATTTCGCATAGCCTGTCTCATAAACGCCATTTACATTTAACACAGCGTCCATATACCGCTCCCATGGCAGGTTGCCGTACACTGCGTAATTGCCTTTTGGAAGATCCAGTTGATAGCAGACTTCAAATTCCGATACCGGTTCCGCATGGTAAGGAACCGGACGGTAAAACGGCGTGTCTTCTCCCGTCAGCTGTTGATACAGGCCATTCTGATACTCAAACGGGTTCTTTTCACTCTCTTTCCCGATATCTGATTTCCTGTAGCGGAATGCAAATGGCAGACAAAACGGATTGCGGTACACACGCTTTCCATTCCTCTCTGGCAGATCCCCGACCGGCTCCAAGCCATTTACCGGAAACGGCGAAAGCACATATTTCACCCCCAGCAAGGCGTCTGCCGCCAGCACAGACGTATTTACGATATTCATGCTTGCATTCACCGAATAGCCCATCCTGCCCAAAAATTCGATCTGTTTGTCATCTGGGTCCGACGTGTATCCGGAAATTGACCGGTATCCATATGCCAGCGCTTCATTATAATTGGCGGTCAGATGGTCACTTTGTTCACTTCTTGTCTTCGTCTGGGAAATACGGTAAGCCCCATGGTCCATACTCAAAATTTCATGGATCTGCCTCTGTTCATTCGATACATAATTACGGTAATCCGATACATTGTCCGCATGATAAGCTTTCATCAATAATGCCGTATTTCCCGTTAATTCCGTAAGCACAGCCGCCGCAAGCAGCAACGGTATGACTTTTGTTTTTTTACCCTGACATGTATGCAGCGCTATTAATAAGGCCAAGATAAGCGCAGAGGCTGCAGTCACATATGTAAGACCTGTATCCTGCAAAGGATGGACATAATGCAGCATTACCAGCAGAAGGCTGAACACCCCTGATGCCCGCAGCGCTGCCCTCGCCCGCTCCTTCCCGTGGCATTTTGAAAAAAAGAACGCGGCAAGAAACAATAATGCGGCAATCCCCAAATAAGAATAACGATAGTAATAGCTTTCTGCACGCCGAAACAGAGAAAAAACAAAAAAACACGGCTTCCAGTAAAACATCAGCATTACGCCTGCAAGCAGCAATGCCACGGCTGTTTTTTCTTTTTTTGTGATACGCTCTGTAAAAAAACATCCAATGCAAGCCACTGCCGGGATGCTGCCGCAAAACAGCGACGCCCGTCCATAAGCGCTTGTGCCGCCTAATACATATGCCTGCACAACACTGGGAAATTCCCCGGTAATGCCCAATGTAAACGCTTCCCACTCAATCCCGCCTTTGCCGCCTCGCAGCGCCGCCAGCGTTGGAAGAAAAAGAGCCATGCTTAACAGGATCCCCGCCGCCATTGCAGCAAAATATTTTAAGAGAATCCCTACAAAATATCTGCGCCTTTCCGAAACCGCTTCAATCTGAGGCTTATTTAGAAACAAAACAATGCCGCCCTCTATGCAAAGCCACACTGCCGTAAAAAGACAGTTAATAACTCCCGTATACCAGTTAAACAGCATAGAAGCCGCTGTTGACAACGCCAGCATACTGCTGCCTTTTCCATTCACAATCCTGTAAACGCCGAGCAGAAGCAGCGGCAGCAGATAAACCCCGTCCAGCCACATGATATTGCTACACTGCGCGACAGGATATTGGCTAAGCGCATAACTGACCGACAGCATTGCCGCAGCCGGCTCCTTGAGCCGGCTTTCATAGCGCTCCGATATAAAAACGCGGAAGGTGACTGCCGATAAAGCCAGTTTGCATACAACGAGCAAATGAAAAAACACATGCAGATTTTCTTTGCTGAAAAACATAATCAACAGATTCAACGGCGACGCCAGATAATAGCTGAAAACAGCCACATTGCATCCCCCAAGCGTCTGCCCGAATGTATAGGCAATACGGCCATTGCCGCTTAATACCTCTTTCAAATACATGAAAAAATCAAGATACTGGATATGGGCATCTATGACTGCAAGCGTGCGGTTCCCAAATGGAGCATACTGATACCAGAAAAGCAAAAAGGTTAAAATAGCTGCGGTAATGATTCCGGGGGCTGTACAGAAAAATATTTTTTTGCCATTCATTTTTCTCATTTTCATATCTCTTTCTCCTTTTCTGCTCAAAGAATAATTTGCACATATCATATACGGAACCGCATACATCATAGATAAACTCTGTCAAGACGATTAATAAATCCAATAAGTTGAAATCCATCCCTTAAGAATTAAATTTGATAAATATGAAACACACGATGCCAGGAACACACAAAAGCACAAAGAACTATAAACGTTCACATCTTGTAAACAAGTGAACAATCATATTTTGAGCATTTATCTTTTGCTTGGCAAATAATCAATTTGTGCTTTCATGAATTGCATTGTCGCTGAAAGGTATTCAAAATATTTTCTATTTTTTTATTTATCTTTGGTTCAATTACCCAACATGAAAAGCAAGACACAATCATGATAAAACTAATCACTATCATATAAAACCAGATTTTTGCATAAAACTGACTTATTGAACCCCCCCCCCGATAAAATTCTGATCACCTGATAGCAAGGAAAATGCCATATATACATAGACATTGATACCTCCGCTCCAAATTTCACCAATCCCTTCAAATTTAACAGCTTTTTTATCGGATTCCAATAAAGGCAAATCCATATCAGCATTGGAGAAAGAAACAATCCCCACATCATCTGTGATAACCATTCCGTACCAGCTAAAACTCTTGTTTCTCCATAAAAATACATCAAACAAATAATTATTAATAAAAAGCTTACAAAAACATTCGCAATTCTTTTACAAATCTCTTCATCATCAATAAATTCAAACACCTCTTTTAGTATTGTTCCTGCAAAAAAACATGCATGTCCTCTCGCCACATTATAATATGTAAACGGCAAATCACTCTTATGACCAGAAATAACAATTGACATCCCCCACAGCGTTGTAGCCAAAATAAGAAAAAGATAGACATTCTTTCTGTTTTTGCTAACTCTACAGATTACATAATATAACACATAATCCAACATCAGCGCCGATAAATACCACAATGGCATGTTAAGGTTTACATCCAAAACAAACCAGCCAGATGACAGGTTAAATAACGATAATACAAATGTATACAAATTAACTTCTGCCACATAATACCAACTTTTATACATTCTAAAATGTATAAACTGTAAAACAGTTGTAATTACAAGAGCAACCGCCATAATTGGAAATATTTTATGCATTCTTTTCCAAATGAAACTTATTATGTTTATATCCTTATCTGTCCCCAAATGTCTTGAATAACCAAGCGCCATGCCAAAACCAGATAAAATAAAAAATGTTTCAACTGCATAATATCCTTTTTTATATAAACAATCTGTAAATGCAGTTTTTATCGGATAATCTGTTGTCATCAACCAATTATAATGGCAGAAAAAGGTTATAATTATACACAAGATACCTTTTAACGAGTCCAATTCCGTTAATCTTTTACTAACTCTTTTCAATTCTTACTACCTCCTGATGTTTTGTTTTAAAGTTCCCGATGCTTATTACCAAAGCACCCCTTTATTACGTCCAGTATGTTCCGGTTTTTGGTCTGCAACCGGTGGAAAATTCATAAAATTTCGATATCCTTTGGATATCAGAGACTCTTCTGGTTTAAATGGAACCGATACCATCAAATCACCCATTTTCATCCTTTTTCCTTCTCCAAACATAGCACGCCGATGCAGCAGCGGCATATAATTGATATTTCCACTGGATTCAAAATAATACTTTCCTTCTTCCTTCTGTGCATACCTGCTCAAATGCTCATATGCGAAAAACAGACACTTGGCAGGAATTCTCTTACCAATTTTGACAAGCATTTTTACGGCAAAAATTCCTCTGGATGAAAGTCTGTCAAAGGTATCATAATCTACGTAAGCCCTATGACCCATTAACAGCCCATATACCGCTTTCATCAATAAAGTTACTAATTTATGTTTCCAAATATGATCTGATGCATGATCTAAAAGAAAAATATCTATCACATATTTATTCATAATTTCGTCATCTGCTTTTCCTTTTACTTTGACATATGTCTTAGAACACACATACTCTTTTTTATACAATATTCTTGGAAACAGATCTGAAAATGCATTTCCACCCAATTTATCCGGTTCAACCAGTCTGAAATCGCTGTCTTTCCATATCTCATCTGCATGTTTTCTAAGATATTCATAATCCTGTCTGGTCATAGAAATATCAAGGTCATCATCCCATGGTATAAAATCCTGATGTCTTAATACTCCAATTAATGAGCCTCCGATCAGATAATAGTTTAGATTATGCTCCTTACATACCCGGTCAATCTCATGTAAAAGTAAGCGAAGATTCCTATGCGCTTCTTCCAAGTATCTACCCTCAGCTCTCATTGCAGTAATGTATTCATGCAAAAAAGACATATTTTCATTTCTTTGCAGAATACGGTAATCGAAAGCGCCCATAGACAGCAATTGCTCTTTCATACCTCCATAATCCTTACAGCAAAGAATTACTATTGTTCGAACTACGTTTTCCTTTTTCAGTGTGTCAGGAGACTCAATACAAATACCTGATTTTTTTGTTCCCCACAATTTCTGATTATTGTCGACTGCATATTCAGGCTGAAAATCGCTGCCATATTGCTCCATGTAAATATCAAAATATTTTCCTGTTCCAAATAAAACGATTTTAATATCAGGCATAAGATTATTCATCATATATCGAAAACTGTTATTATCAGAGGATAGCTTTGCTCCTAACGGGATAAGCGACACAAAGGTTACACCTAGTTTTTCCAGTTCCTTTTTCTCACATAAAAAATCCTGCCCATAATCAGTTCCATAAAAAAACACCTGAAAAGGATACACTTCATAAAATTTCTGAAATAGATTAGTTTCTGTACAACGAAATGGAATCGGTAATACTTCTTTTATCCCCTTTTGACCTAGTAGATATTGCTTCTTCACATCAAAACACAGTTTCGGTTCAGATGCAAAAGCCCTTCGATATACATCGTCCTCTGGAATAACTACAATCAGACTATTACAATATCTGAAACATTGCTCCATCCATTCATTTTTACTATCCTGAACATCTGTAAAATCCCATAATAACAGACCGACATTTTTCTTATCCATTTTTATGCTCCCTGATCTATAATTGCATACTTTTATCATACGCAGTCAGTACTTCCTCCGTTGGCCCTATCTGCACTAAATGGCCATCATTTATCCACAATACCTGGTCACAAAACTTCTGAAGTGTGTTTGTAGCATGTGATACAATCAGTACCGTTCTATTTGACCTCATAAGATCTTCCATCTTCTGAAAACTTTTTTTTCTAAAATGTTCATCTCCGACACTCAATACTTCATCAACAAGCATAATATCCGTATCAAGTATTGCAGTAACCGAAAAAGAAAGTTTTGAATACATACCAGAAGAATATGTTCTTACCGGACGATCAATAAAATCTCCCAGTTCTGAAAATTCAATAATTTCGTCCATCCGTTCCTTTATATATTCTAATTCACACCCCAGTAGCATTCCTGATTTCAAAACATTTTCCCTTCCAGTGTTATTCCCATTAAAGCCTATGCCTATTGCCATAAGTGATACACGGTTTCCCTTTGTATCTATATAACCTTCATCCGGTTGGAAAATCCCCGCCACAGAACGCAAAAGTGTCGTTTTTCCGCTTCCGTTACGCCCTACAATTCCAAGAATCTTTCCTTTTTCTACTGTAAAAGAAATATCATCCACAGCTCTAACAACATCGGCTTTCTTTACTTCCCTTTTTAATAAGCTCTGATGTAGAGACATATGCGCCAAATTTTTATAGTCAATGCTCACGTGACTTACTTCTAATGCAATTTCCGACATAATAACCTCCCAGAATCTACATATAACATACACTTTTTCTATACAATTTTTACATAACTATTTTCATTCTTGTACACAATATGTACTCCTATCCAGCATAAAATAAGAGATGCCAACCCCCATACAATCAGAATCGGAAGATTTTCCACTTCATTATAGAGCAGAGAATTTCTCATAGTATCTGTGCATAATGCCACTGGATTTAAACAAAGCATTAATGCATTCAAAGGAGATGCCAGGCCAGACATAATATCATAAAATGTTCCTGAAAGAAACATCATCATATTCAGCAGGATCCCGACCGCATATCCCAAATCATCAATATAGACACCAAAATGCAACAGTACCATCCCCGCACCAAAAGAAAACAAAATCATAACTACATATGATGGAATCACCCAAAATATATGGACGCCAATATGCACCTTGAAAAATATCATCATAACCAGCAAAACAATTGCTGAAAATACCAGCTTATATAAATTCAATATCATATTAGAGAATAAAAGCACAAACTTGGGTACATAAACCTTTGTTACAATATCCCTATTATTCCGTACCAGTTTTACACTATAATTAATTGTTTTGCTAAACAAATTCCACATCAACAACGCACTAAATACAAACGTCGCATAATTTTCTACAGAACTTCCCATAATTTTTCCAAATACAATTACGTAAACCATCATACTGAAAAATGGTTCCAACAACCACCAAAGGCGGTTTAAATAAGAATTCGCGACTTCAGCTTTGAGATCTGTCTTTGCTGCATAAACCATAAACTTTTGATACTTTTTCATATCCATAAAAAAACGGCTGATTTCAAATACAAAGCCATGATTATCGCGATTGTTCTCATATTTATCTGTCAATCTGTCTATTAGCATTATGCAAAGCAATACAAAAATACACACATAAATCCCATACAATAAAATCCTCTCCTGCAGCCTTGTTTCTGATAATATTTTACAAAATCCACTAAAATCCTGATTCATAGATAAATAAAATATGCCATCTTCGTTTGAAATTCCATAGAGTTCTCCATCTCCATACACAATATGATCCCTTTTTGTATCATCAATATAAGAATACAACTTATCAAAACGGATATCTGCTACTTTTAGCAATCCTCTGCCATTATATATAAGCAGTTTATTTATGATAATTTCCTCTGGAATAGAATCAAAATTAAATGTAATTTCAGGACTCTGACTAATGTCATCATGACTTTTTTCAAAAGAATAGTTCTTATTCATTGTTCGGAATACAAATTTTAAATCCCGGTTTTCTAAAGGGATTAACCATAAAATCACCAGTCCCGCCAATAGCCCCACTACTATGATCCAAACTATGGTTTTACGCTCAAGGCTCTCTTTGTTATCCATATATTTTCTCCTGTTTAAATAATTTCACTTAGCTTTCGTTTCTATAGTTTTATTCACATTCTCTTTTATCATAGAACTGCTTACACGCTGCGTATACGGTAAGAATACCATTTCAGAACCAAGCAAACGTAATTCTATGGCCTCCTGTTTCCAACATTCTTCATGCTGATGGTCATCTCCTGAATAGCAGCAATCAAAATGATATAGCTGCCATGCTGTTGGTTTATGTGTATTATGATAGTCGACTGGGACAACCTCATCTACATATTTGATGGAAGCAATAATCTCCATTCGATCCGCTAACGTTATATAGGGGTACGCACCTTTCATTTGGTATACAAAATCATCTGTAAGAACTCCCACCATCAAATATTCACATGTTTCTTTACAATTTCTTAAAAGATTCAAATGCCCTACATGAAATAAATCAAATACCCCTGCGGTAAATCCTTTTTTATATTGTTTTGACATACGAATCTCCCTCTTTTCTTTCTATAGCGTACTCCAAAAGATCCTTTAAAGACATTATCTTTGCATAAGATTTCCCTTTCAAGCTCTGTACAATATCATCAAATTCCAAATATGTAGAAACTATAATTATATCTGCCTGCGGTATTTCCTCTGTTGGCAAATATACTTTTTTTCCATCTGGAGCCTGTACCATTTTATTCCTGTCAATGAAAAAAAGAATATTAAACCCAGCATTTTTTAAATCCTGATATAAAAAGCATCCATGTTTTCCAGCTCCATAAATCGCAGCAGATTCCATCCCCATTTTCCTAAGTGAATCTGCCAATGAATTGCCACTCAAAATCAGTTCCATCCAATCTGACAACATCCTATAAAAATGAGAATGCCGCTCCATTTTATCCTGTTTTTGTTTCTCATAATACCTGCTAAAATGCATCATTGTATAAATAAATTCTTTTGTCATTGAACCATTGGAAAGCATATATTCCAACAAATCATCCATTTTCAATTCATCTTGTTCCAAATCCTGTATCAATCCTCCATAAAACTCGTAATCTAATCTTTTTTTTACCATCTCGACATAATTCTCACTGTACAATGTTATTTTGTCCATATATTTACGCCATATATTGACTTCCATTCCATCAAACATACAATAATTTTCCGAAAGACACTTGTCAATCATTTTCCATTTTGGCATCATTGTTCGCCATACCCTTAAACTTAATTCCCAGTCAAGATTCGTCTGCATCTTTTCTGAAAACCCTCCAAATTTAGAAATGAAACATTTCCGATACATCGCAGCACTTGCATCAACTACATGATATGCCTGGATAAAACGTTCCCATTGCATTCCTTCTGGAATTATCGGAAATTCAACAACTCGATATGTAATATGTTTTTTATATTTGCTAAAAACAAAATCCGGCATAAACTCTGAATCAAAAATTTTTTTTTCAAAAACTTCCAATTTATCCTCTGTCCAGATATTATCACTGTCTAAAAATGCAATATAATCTCCAGAAGCAGCTCTTATTCCTACATTTCTTGCAGATCCAGCTCCAAGTCGAACCTGATTTTGGATATAATGCAATCCATCAAAATCAAATTGCTCCAGATACTCTCTAGTTCCATCTTCAGACGCATCATCTACCAATATCACTTCATTGGGAATACGCGTCTGGCTATAGATAGAACACAAAGCTCGCCTTGCTTCATATTTTCGATTATATGTTGTAACAACTGCTGAAATTTTTATATTCATCTTTATTTACCTGACTCTGATTTTTAAAAGATCAACGTTCCTGTTCTGTAAGTGCAAAGTATTTTTTCTGTTGTTTTGATGCTCTAAGCAAAGAAAATTCCAGATTTGCTTCATAAAAATAACGCCTTAGCATACCTTCGTCTTTCAAGCAACATAAACGAATAATTTCTTCATCGTTTAATTTTGGTGCATATATTGACTGGCCTTTTCGCTGATAATTACCCTCAAATGGCATTTCCCCTATAAACTCCAGCATATCCTTATCCGGTTTTTCACATAAATACTCAACATATGCAAATGATATCTCCGCATAATCTGACCCAGAACATTTATCAAACTTGCCAAGCGCTTTTGTTCCATCTATTATCCCTTTCATATATTCCTCATAAACTTCCGTAGACAGATAATCTTTAAAACCTTCTGCCATAACTGGGTACCACTGTTGCGCTTGCTCTCCTAATGCATAATCTATCGTCCGATTATGCGGTGCCCTTGTCAACGTTTCAATAATATTCTGAGCTTTAAACTGTTCATAACAATATTTATAAAAAATATTTCCATTTGTTTGCCCATCTGAAATACCACCCATACAATAAAAAAATGTAACGATCGGCTGTTCAAAAAAATCTTTTACCAACTCCTTTAGATATTTCTGAGTATTTCCACTGCCATTTGCATCTACAAAAACCACTCTGTTTACTACTCCTCCAAGTTCCTGTTTCAAATACTGCTTTGCGTTATAGATACGTCTCTTTTCACGTTCCACCGTCCTTTTTACAAGTTCTCTCGCATTTCTTAAAATTTCCCGTACGTCTGACAATTCCTTTTCCGTATAATTCTGATCCATTTTCTTCAATTCATCAGGAAACAATTCTTCCAGGTCTTCCTGAACAATGTCCAGTTTTTTTATTAATTCGAAATAAGATAAAAACTCCAAATCATCTATGTTTCTAAGCTTATTTTCAATATCATTCATCTGCCCCCATGCTTTACGAGAACCATAGATATAATGAGTCTGTATATCCAGTTTCCTTTCTTTTATTAAAACATCCGCCATTTTTTTCAAAATATATCCATCCCTGGCTATAAAAAAGACTTCTTTTATATCCTGTTTGTCCACTTGTTCCAAAATCCAAGATACATAACCATACAAAATCGGCATTGTCCAACTCAGGCCAATCTTATAAAAATCTGTTTTTTCTTCGCTCTTTAATAATCGTACAACTCCCAACAACAGCTGGCACGCAAGGCTGCTTTTATACCTTTTCAGTATGTTTTCCTCAAATACACTCAACTTTTCCGAAAGATGAATATCAGGAATCCCTCCACACTTCATAACCTGTATCCCATCCAGTTTCTCATCCATTCCTATATGCGTCCACTCACCAGATGCAATGTCATTTTCCTGGCAAAAATCCCAATAAATGGATCCATTCTTTTTTATACCGTTAGCCTCACCAGAAAGGATCATCGGAATGTCCTTAAAAATATCATGAATATTCGTCAATATTTCCCTTATGATACCTTGAGGCAAATACGAATCTTCTATCAAATAAATATCATTATTCTCTGCATCTCTTATAAGAAAATTTATTAGTTTCCAGACTGGAACATAATTATCCCGTTCTGCTATAATTTCACATTCCATCATCCTTTGCTTTATTTCTTCGCTGATTCCTGTCATATATGCAAAGCAGTCATAAATATCCTCTAAGGTATATACAAATCTGCCATTTAATTGCGCTTTACGATAAGCAACTTGTTCTGCATTCAGTCGAAACTTTGAGAAATAGTTTCTTACATGTTCCGAAACCATTCGATAATCTTTATTTCGTCTTATTTCTGTTTCAATTTTTAAAAATAAGCCCTCACGAGTTGCCGTTTTTCTCATGATTAAAGTATCAAAAATAGCAAATGTTTTTACCATAATACATTCAGTTCCTTCTTTACTTTTCATGAACAATCCATGTATAGCTTACGCATCCTTGCTTCTTTTTTATCAAGCTCTATTTTCACATCAGGTTCTACCCAACTGCCTGCATAATGATGTATCATTCTTGTATAAGGCGCCAGCCTGACTCTAAGTGTAGATATATTCTTGCCACACAGCATTTTTTCTGGATAAACAGTCAACCCGTCTACAATCTGATATTCCCCATTGAGTATCAACCCTTTTTCTTTTAGAAACTTCGTTTGATAATATGGACTTGCGACCAGATTCATGCTGCCATCTTCTTTAATAAATTCTCTGTCATCATAACTGTGTAACAATTTACCTATCATATGGAATCCTTTTACTGCTCCAAAACCTAACCCAAAAGCAACCGATTCATTAAATTCAAATCCACAAAAACCTAACTGATATAGCAAATCATCTATACCAGCAATAATTTCAACATCAGTATCCAGATAGATACCGCCATAGTGGTATATAATATCTAATCTGGCATAATCAGGAACAAATCCCCATTTTTTCTTTTTATAAGCCTGATACATATAAGGATTCTTCGTTACATCATAGTTACTTTCATTCCATTCCCTGATTTCATAATCTGGACAATATTTTTTCCAGCTTTCCATATACCTCTTATGTTCATCTGGTATCGGATTTTTCCCAAACCAACAATAATGAATAATTTTAGGAATCAAAGGCTCACTTGTCAGCCTGATATCTCCTGGTATTTCTTTTTTCAGAGCTTCTTCTTCTCTTGTGAATCCTTCACAATGCTCTAAACAATAAATTTCCGTATTTCTGAATTTCCCATATTTTTCAAGTTGCGCCAAAATTGGTTCGTATTCCTTATTTGTAACCATCAGCAACATTTGATCGCAATCTTTCTGAACAAAATTATCAAATGAAATAATTGGAAAACATCTTCTTCCGATTACCACTCCTGTTCCCTGTTTATATTTGTCATTATCAACAATAAACTTTATCCTTTCTATCAATGCTGTTCCTGAAAACAAACCTTCAACCTTTCCGATTCGCCTTCCTGCACCAAACAAAATAACCCCTTCACTCTTTTTTGCTGCCGCAATCAACTCGCTGACAGATCCCATTTTAAGCATCTGCTCACTCCTTCTGTACGTATTTTTTATAAAATATTCTCCAGCACACTACTTCTTAATATACAATCCTGGCAAATACCTTCCTCCGACAATTCCTTAAATATGTCATCAAAATATTTATCAGTTGAAACAAGAATATAGTCAAATGAAAAATCTTTGATTTTATCTTTTGTAACTACTTTATAAACAGTATCCATTCCATCTATATTACCTGATTTTTTATCCGCTAATGCTATCAGCTTCCACTTTTTATTTAAAGAATGTTGATACTTTTCCAAAAATCTCCGGCCTCGCAATCCAAGGCCATAAAGAATAAAAGACCGTTTCTGGTCAAGTATCGTCAACATGTTTAAAATTGCCAAGCCCTTCTCATCACCGTCTCCAATAATGATTTTCCCATTTCGTTCAATGTACCGATCTACTCCGAACACAATAGCCCATGATTGGAACCTGGAATTCAATCGTTCCAACATCAGTTCTTTTCGGATTACATTCTTCTCTTCATTTAACCTGTAAATATAATTTAGCAACTGATACTGTCTGACAACACATACAATCCCTTCAGAAAGCAACTCATATTTCGCATGATCCGGAACAAAATCGGACAACTCAAATCCACTGAAATCTGCCTCAAACAAAACTGAAAGATACGACCTTATAATCTTTGAAGCTGCATCTCTCACCTGTTGATGCTTTGAGACTGTCAGTTTTTCCTCACAATCAATTCGATAATAAAGCAAGATATCTGAAAGCGCCTGAAATTTTACATTTGGCAGCATCCTTGTCCACATATCATAATCTTCTGCCAATATATGTTCTTGATATCGCCATCCCTGATCCAATACTTTTTTTCTGAACATTACTGTAGGATGGCAGATATTGTTGTTGAACATCGTGTCACAAAGTATTTCCTCATACTGTTCCTTGCAAACAGCCGCTTCCACTAGTTCATTCCCTCGTAAAGCTAAAATCTGTGTAGCACACACTCCAAGCTCACTATCCTTTTCCATAGCAGCAACCTGTTTTTCCAATCGCTCTGGCAATGCAATATCATCTGCATCCATTCTTGCAACATACTTTCCTGTGGATCGTTCGATTCCATAATTCAGCGCTGCTGCAATACCATTCTGCGGCCCATCAATCAGCCTTATCCTATTATCTTTTTTTGCATATTCCATAACGATTTTCCTTGTATGGTCTTTCGAAGCATCATCTATAACCAACAGTTCAAAATGTCTGTAAGTCTGAGTCATCATGCTATCTATTGCTTCCCCAATATATTTTTCTGCCTGATAAGTCGGCATGATTACCGTTACTAACGGTCCCTGACACATAGCTGCTCTCCTTTATTTCTGATCAACATACATTTGCATTTGACAAGATATACATCATCATATGGTCCAAAATCAAATGTACATCTTCCACAATCTGCATATTATTGACAGCAATATGAATACACTGATCTGCTGTATTTTTTATGATCCCTCCGTCATAACCTGTAAACGCAATCGTAACAGCTCCCATCTGTTTTCCGTATTCTAAAGCTCTTCTTACATTTTCAGAATTTCCACTGCCCGAAATGCCTATCACCACATCCCCTGCCGCCAACTTATTCTTAAGCGGTATGACAAAAATATCATCATAACTGATATCATTAGCTATCGCCATCATCATTGGAACATTGTCACTTAAACATTCAAAATTATATTTCTTTTCAAGTTCCAAACTCACACCTTTATTAAAATCACATACAAAATGTGATGCCGTTGACGCACTTCCTCCATTACCGCAAATAAAAATATTCTTTCCATCCAACCGTGATTTTTCTAAAACATTCATCACATTACTAATATCATCTGCTTTCACATTTGATAAAACTTCTTGTTCTAATCTCAGATAATCTTCAATCTGTTTTGTATAATTAATCATGAATCTTCCTTATCTCCTACTTTAAAAATATGTTCTACTGCCCCCAACAAATCATCTGCCCAAAAATCCGGTTCCGCATCATATTTACCATCTTTCCCAGCTTCACCTGTTTTCAAAAGCACAGTACGCAATCCGGCATTTTTTCCTGTCTGAATATCTGTGGTTGTATCACCAACCATCCACGATTTGGATAGATCAATATGATACTTCTCCTCACATTGCCTTATAAGTCCAATCCCAGGCTTTCTACAATCACACGATATCTTATATGCAGGATTCTCACCTGAAAACCCTTTTTCCGGATGATGCGGACAGAATAAAATGTCATCCACATAGGCGCCCTTTTCTCCAAGCAAAGTCTCTAACTTCTTATGAATATCCTTCACTTCCTCAATACTGCACATTCCTCTTGCGACCACTGGCTGATTTGTAATTGCAATAACCAACCACGCTGATTGATTTAATAATCTTAATGCCTCTGCCACATTATCTTCTAATTCTATATCATCTGTCTTGCTGATGAATCCTTTATATCTGTTCAGCGTACCATCCCGGTCAATAAAAACGCATTTCTGCATTCTTTTAAGATTTTTTGCTGTGATTATCCCTCTTTCCATATCCGCCGCAGCTAATGCTATCCGCTCTGGTATCCCAACATCTTTAATATACTCTGGAGACTGATAACCAAATACCGGCATCTTCTGCTTAACCATTCTTGCAAATACATCCTTTTCCAGATCCATCTTCACAGGTTGGTCCACCCAATCACATACTGATATATCCAACAAATATAAGCCGGCATTCACCAGATTTTTATAATGATAATCCCTGACATGATCTTTATAATCTAAGTCTACGACTCTTCCATTCTCATCCAATTCCACAATATCCGAATCAAAAGGATGACTGTTAGGATGGACAAACAAAGTAGCTTTTGCACGATGTTCCTTATGAAACATTTCCATTCTTGACAAATCTACATCAAAAATCACATCACCAAAAATTAGATAAAAGTCCTCTTTTTTTATCAAATCTTTTAAATAATAAAAAACACCAGCCGTACCAAGCGGTTCTTTTTCTTCTATGTATGATGCTTTAATCCCAAAACTTCTACCATCACCAAAATACTCCTGTATCTTTTTTCCAAGATGTCCAATAATAAAATAAATATCTGTAATCCCATTTTCTCTTAGCTTTTCCACCTGCCATGCAAGCAGCGGCTTTCCTAAAACTGAAACCATTGGCTTTGGAATCTCATCTTTTGTAATGGATGTAAGTCTGGTACCCTTTCCTCCTGCCATGATAACTGCCTGATATCTTCTGGTATTTTCCATCTCAACATATCCTTTCAAAACGATCTGCCTATCAAAAAACAAAATACTCTATTTAAGAACTTTATTTAAGACAGGATTTTTTCTCAGCAGATAAATTATCTCATTTTTTCGGCAAACACATCATCCACAGTCTTTTTAACTGCCTGATCCGATGTATATTTTGCCTTCCAGCCAGCTGCCTGTATTTTCGTAAGATCATAACAAAACTTTGGTACATCGCCTTTCCAGCCTATCTTCCCACCAGTGTACTCATAGGGAATTCCATAAATGCCCATTTTTTTACATATGATATCTGCTATTTGTTTTACCGAAGTTGCACCTTTCACACCCAGGTTATAAATATCCATTCCTGCTTTTCCTATATCCATAAATCTTACAATTGCTTCCGTAAGATCATCAACATAGATATATGGCTTACACTGAGTTCCATCCCCTAAGATTCTAAGATATGTCGGGTCTGCTTCCAGTCTGTGTATAAAATCATAAATCACTCCATGCGTTAGCCTTGGTCCAATTACATTCGGAAAACGAAATATCAGGGCATGCATATCATTCATATGGCAAAATGCCGAGATCAACGCTTCCGCCCCAAGCTTTGCAGCTCCATAATAAGATATTGGACGAAGATCCGGCGTTTCTTCATTCAAAAGGACATCCACCTTTTCTCCATATACTGCCGATGTCGAAGCAAAAAACAACTTTTTCACCTGATGCAGCCGCATACATTCAAGAAGATGAAATGTAGTACTATATGTATTGTTATACTCTACTGTTGGATTTTTAGCGCTGGCCTGAATATCTGAATTTGCTGCCAGATGAAATACATATTCAATCTGATTTTTCTGAAAAATCTCTGACAATTTTGCATCATCACATAAATCCATCTCATATATACAAAATTGCGGATTGTTCAAAAGATGCTTGATATTCTCCTTTGTACCAATAAAATAATTATCTACACATACAACATCATGTCCCTTTTTCAACAACAGATCTATCAAATGACTTCCAATAAATCCGGCTCCTCCGGCAACAAGTATCTTCATGACCTTACCTCCAATCTTTATTACCCACGTACACAACTTTTGTTCCCCCATTTTCAAGATCAAAAGGCAATTCAATCAAATGGTTTAACGCACTGCGCAGGCGCTTTTGATTTTCTTTTTCGCAGTAAAATAACAAAAACCCTCCACCACCCGCACCCAAAAGTTTCCCTCCAAGAGCTCCGCTTTGCATAGCTATTTCATACGTCTCGTCAATCAACGGATTTGTAATACCTCCTGCCATTTCGCGTTTCAGCATCCATCCGTCATTTAATATTTTTCCAAAGTCATCCAGATTTTCCTCTATCAGAGCTTCACGCAATTCTTTTGCTAATTCTGTCATTTGAATCAGATTTTGATATTTCTTTTCGTCTGACAACGTGTTTTGACTCTGCTCTTTTAAAATCTCTCTTGCAGAATGGAGTTCTCCTGTGTAAAACATCAGTAGATTATTATTTAACTGTTCCTCACATTTACGTGGCAACAAAATTGGTTCCACATCTACTTCTCCATTACACATAAACCGGATGAATTTCAATCCTCCAATTGCACATCCATATTGATCCTGCTTTCCAATAGGCTCACCCAATTTTTCTATTTCCACTTCGCAGGCATCATGCGCAATCCGTTCCTGCGATCTGTATTTTCCACAAAAGGCGCTGACTGCATGAATAAGCCCCACTGTATATGCACTGGATGAGGCAAGTCCCGTACCAGCCGGTACATCAGCGACACTAACAATTTCAGTTCCCGCAAGGTCATAATCCTGCAGCACCTGTTTTGCAATCGGGTGTTTCAGTTTCCGCAGACTGCTAACCATTTCTGTCTGATTATATTTGATTGTTGTCGTATCACGATTGAAGGATGGATGAACAATAATATACATATATTTATTAATGGATGCAGACAGCACACATCCCTCATGTCTTTCATAAAATGCCGGAAGATCGCTTCCTCCACCAGCAAAACTGATTCTAAATGGCGTCCTTGTAATAATCATATTTTTATTCTCTCGTTTTCCTATTTGTTTATAAAACCTCATCTAAAAAAACTATACCGCTTATATATTCCATAACACTTTATGCTAACAAATTCAGCACTCCGGAATGATAAATTTTTTCTTCGGAGATTTTTGCTAATATCAATTCTGCTTTAATTTCATCATAATAAATATCTGTAGAAATCAGAATATAATCATATTCTAATGCTGATAATTCCGAAAGCTTCATACAAACGATCCATTTCCCTTTATAAATAATTTCTGTTTTCTGTTTATCTGCCACTCCAACCAGATTCCATGCCAATCTTCCGGCTGTAGACAATTCCTCCCATCGTTCCATCAGCTTGCAGCCACGAATACCTGCTCCATATATGACCACTTTTTTTTGCAATGACATCTCTCCAATGAGCCGGTCTGTCACCATGCAAACTTCCATAGAAAATTTATCGATAAAACCACTGTATGGTTTTGTAACATCAATCTCCTGACATTCTTTACAACATTTATCCATCAGACCAAAATTGCGAAATTGAAATTTCCATTTCATTTTTATATAGTTGTTTAAATATTCAGAATCACAATATTTTATTTTTTGATTGTTATCATAAATTTCATACAACAGCATGCTCTGTCTTTTTAGATTCTCGACAATTGTCTCATCTAATCGTATAACCTGATGGATACCTCTAAAATCAATAATCTTATATTTTTTTGTATTGACCTTTAAATTTCTCTCCAAAGCTCGCTTCACAATTTCACAAGATGATAAGAGCACATCATTTACTCTGTTTTTTGTGATACTATTAACATTATATCTATAACTAAGTAATATTTCCGGTATCACTGCAAACGGCACCATTTCAATCATCCTGCTCCAAAGATCAAAATCTTCACATAAAACATCCGAATGATATTTCCAGTTTTCTCTTATCATGGTATCCCTTCGGAACATAACTGTCGGATGTCCAATCATGCATTCAAACAACATCCCCGCTTTTAATTCCTCCGTATCCACGGCAGTATGCATATTTCTATGCATCTTTGCATCGTTGTTCTGGAAATATCTCATTCGTGTCGCACATACCCCAATTTCCGGATGCTTTTCCATATATGCAGTCTGAACAGCAAGCCTGTTCGGCAGTGATATATCATCCGCATCCATTCTCGCAATATATTTCCCCCTGGCTGAATCCAATCCGGTATTCAAAGCAGCTGCAATTCCATGATGCGAAAACATCAGAATTTTCAACCGCTTATCTTTCTTCGCATATTCCGCCAAAATCTCCCATGTGCCGTCAGTTGAATCGTCATACAATGCCAATAACTCCAATTCTTTATGTGTCTGATTTAAAATACTCTCTATAGCTTCTTTTAAATATGCTTCTGCATTGTAAACTGGCATAAGAACAGAAACAAGTATATCCTCCCCTGACCACACTTTTTTACTCCTTCCAGACAAATCCTTATTGTCATTTATAGCACACGTATCAACTTTTCATCTTCTATACCACGTATACTTAACCATTCTTTTACTTTCTCCGCAGTATTCTGAGATTCCATACTGATTAATATATAGTCAAACTTTTTTGTGAATATACAGTCTGGTTCCACCAAATCTTTTTCAATTTCCTGTAACCTTTTCCAACGCTTATCAACAAATCCCACTATGCGATAGGATCCTTTTCTTTTTAACCAATGGTAAACCCTGCGACCTTTCTTGTCTGCCCCATATACAATCACAGCGCTGCCCTCTTATAAATTTTCAGATAATTTAAAATCATCTGTATTCCAGTGCAGCATTTCTATTTCTTTTGCCTGTTCCACTATTAAGCTGAACAAAAAATAAACCAGTTCTTTGCTGATACCCCCCCCCGAAGCTTTTTTGTAATCCTGTTTTAATTCTGAAAATGGACTTTTATCTATTCCAAAATATTCACGCCCGATTTTTTGATTACCTTGATCACACCTGTCCAAAATTCTTTTTCTCTCTTCATATGTCAAAAAAGAAGGTGCATGTGCGACAGTTTCTGTACTTTCCCTGAACTCCGTCAATTCTTTTTTTATCTTGCGAAATTCATCATCTATCATTCGTATATCCCGAATAGTACTTGTAACCCGCACCATTTCGATCAGATCTTTTCCTAACGATGGATTCACCTGAAATTTAGGAATTCGAAATTCAGAAATATCTTTGTAACCAAATATTGACATAAAGTCTTCTAAAAGATAGTTTCCGACCGAATATCTGTCGTCATAAATCTTCACAATCATATTTTCTTTTCCAATTATGCCTGCAATCATTTCAAGCTGCGAATAATAATCCTGATCAGCGCCTATATATTCATCACAAAATTCCATGCAGCCATGGTGGTATGTCCCGGCTTTAACACATTGATTCCATAAAGATTCCAGCCTTTCATCTTGCCTTCTTAAATATACAACTATCCTTACCCTGAAATCTGCTCCATCATCCAATAAAGAACTAAAGTTTTGATAAAATGCTGCACTGCACACCCACAACCCTTCCTCAGAAATTAAAACTTTGTCATTATCTTTAAACCATGCTTTTATCTGCTGCATATATTCAATCTGCGCTTTATTCATCTGGTCTAATGGTCGGTCAAGCTCCCACATACCATATGCGTTGCCACCCATCCCACAATTTTTATCTCTGACAACAACTTCCTCCCGAAACAATGGATAATACAACCCTTTCGTATGCAATAATTTACGATTCAAAGCTAAAAAAGCCTGTATCATACTGGTTCCTGTTTTTGCCTGTCCAACATGAATATATAGTTCTTTCATATCTATCCTCCACTACCGTTTCCCGTTCCTGCATATTTTCATATATAATTCTCTGTTACGTTTCACAATATCCCGATCACTTTCTGATGTCCAGGAACCATCATAATGGTGAATCGCAAAAGTGTGTGCTGTAGGTAAAACTCTTCCTGTCCAATTACATTTAGGTGAAAGTACCTTTTCAGGATATATAGTCATTTCTTCAACCACCTGATATTCTCCATTATTAATATATCCTTTTTCCTGAAAGAAAGAACGCTGTATAAAAGGAGCCACTTTTAAATTATAGCTTCCATCTCCATTTAAAAATTTGCATGTATCATAAAAATCCCTTAATTCCCGAATAATTTCACACCCCAACTGTGCTCCAAATCCTAATCCCAGACTAATGTCACGTGAACGGTCAATACCAGCAAACGCTTTCTGATACAACAAATCATCCAGATTCCTGATCAATTCCACATCTGTATCCAAATATATCCCCCCATAACGGTATATTACATCCAACCGTACATAATCAGGAACAAATCCCCATTTTCCAGCTTTATAGGCTTCATACATATACGCATTTTTTGTCACATCATAATTATCCTCATTCCACTGAATGATTTCATAATCACAACAATATTTTTTCCAGCTTTCCATCCATTCCAAATTCTTCTTCGGAATAGGTTTTCTCCCGAACCAACAATAATGGATCTTTTTTGGAATCAAAGCTTCTTTTGTCAAACGATATTCCGACGGATACCATCGTGATTGCTCCAATTGTAAACGAGTTTCACTCCTGATAAAATTTGTTGCCCAACATGGCGTCTCTTTTAATTCCTGATAACCCTCTAACTGTTCATACACATCAGCAACTGCCAGGCAAGATATCAAAATCATTATATTTTTCATGTATAGCAGTTGTCCTATACCAATAATAGGAATTTCGGTTTCTACAATCCGTATCTTAGCCGGAAGCCATTCGTTTCGATTATCTGCAATACATAAAATATCCTGCTCCAGATGATATATCGCATACTCTTCGATAAAATTTCTAAGCGCCTGTCCTGCACCAAAACAAACCAATTGTTTGCTCTTTAACGCTGTCCTGAAGTCGTGTATATCTCCATTTAAGAACTGCATACATCCGTTCCTTCCATAGATTGCCTTTTAAATACCGTTAAAAACAGTCTGTCAATGATCTCTCTCACTGCCCCATCTCCGCCATTTTTCGATGCAATATAATCTGCAACATTCCTGATACTTTGATGTGCATCTGCTGGACAGGCGCAAAATCCAACTATCTGCATACATTCCAGATCATTTACGTCATCACCAATATAAATTGTTTCTTTTGCAGTACACCCTTTTTCCTCAAGAATTTGCCGTAAGCAAACTTTCTTTTCAGATATTCCCTGAAACACAGTCTGAATACCAAGTTCCTTAGCCCTTCTGGTTACAATTTCTGACTGTCTGCCAGTAATCACTGCTGCCTCAATATGTAATTGGGGCAAAATATGCCGTATGCCATAACCATCCTTGATATTAAATGCTTTCATTTCTTCTCCATATTGTGACAGATAAATTTTTCCATCTGTCAGTGTTCCGTCTACATCCAATACCAAAAGCCTATACATAACGTCATCTCCCTTCCTTACCGACTTTCTGCTATTTATAAAACAATTCCTTCCCGGATAATCATCTGCCATGTAACCATTCCAATTAATCTATGGTCTCTGTCCACAACCGGATAATTGTTCAACCTATTTTCCTTCAATTTTTTCAGCGCATCGACAAGCAAAAGATCCTCTTTGATATACTTTGGATCTTTTGTCATAATAGAATCTACAATGTCTGTGTATAAATCTGCTTTTTTTTCAATCGCTCTACGCAAATCACCGTCTGTCAGTAAGCCCGTTAATCTCTTTTCAGGATCTATAATCGCCACTACCCCAAGTCCTTTTCTGCTCATTTCCAATATAGCATCCGTAATCCGGCAATTCTGACAAATAACAGGCAGATCTTCTCCTTTGGCCATCACCTTTCTGACACGCGTCAGTACCTTCTTTCCTAAAGTTCCAGCTGGATGAAACAAACCGAAGTCAGTTGCGCTAAATCCACTTTCCATTGCTGCCACAGATGCAAGCGCGTCCCCATAGACAAGCATCGCAGTCGTACTTGATGTAGGCGCCAGACGCAGATAACCAGCCTCCTGTCCGATATCAAGAATCTGAAAATAATCGCTCTCTTTTACCAGTGTGGAATCCTGCCTGCATGTAACCGCTATCATCTTCGATCCAATCTGCTTTAACGAAGGTATCATATGTATCAACTCCTGCGTCTCACCACTGCAACTGAGCAAAAAGACAATATCCTCTGCGGAAATCATTCCCAAATCCCCATGTACAGCCTCTGCTGGGTGCAAGAAAAATGACGGTGTGCCAAGACTTGCCAAAGTTGCAGAAATCTTCCTCGCAATATGCCCAGATTTCCCCATCCCGCATAAAACAACTTTCCCATTACAAGAAAGTATCTCATCTTCTATCCTTATAAACTCCTCATCAAGATTTTCACAAATATGCTGTAACGCTTTAATTTCCGTTTTAAATATTTCTTTTGCCACCTGCAATTTTTCTTTTTTGACCATGCTTCACCCACTTTACCCATTCACAATTGCCCATATTTCCAAACACTGATTTAACAAATTCCGCAGATCGGATATCCTAATCATATTTGCTCCATCTGATAATGCATGTTCAGGATCTTCATGCGTTTCCAAAAACAATCCGTCTGCTCCAGCTGCTACTGCTGCCCTGGATAAATACGGTACATACACCCTGTTCCCGGAAGATGTACTTCCATTTCCCCCAGGTTTTTGTACACTGTGCGTTCCATCAAAAATAACCGGACAATCCAGTTTTTTCATTTCATAAATAGATGTCATATCTGCGATCAATGTATTATAACCAAAGCTTGTCCCTCTTTCGCAAAGTATAATATTCGAATTTCCAGCTTTTCTTATTTTCTGTACTACATTTTCCATATCCCAGGGCGCAAGAAATTGGGCTTTCTTTACATTCACAATCTTTCCGGTTTTTGCCGCGGCAGTCAGCAAATCTGTCTGCCTGCATAAAAACGCTGGTATCTGTATGATATCACATACATCTTTTACAGCATCCGCCTGCCATGTCTCATGAACATCCGTCACTATCTTAACTTCAAATGCTTTTTTTACCTTTTCCAAAATCCGAAGACCTTTTTCCACTCCTGGTCCACGATAAGAATCTATACTTGTCCGATTTGCCTTATCAAAAGAAGCCTTAAAATAAAAGTCAATCGGCAACTCTTGCGTAATTATCTTTAATCCTTCTGCAAGACGCATTACTAATTCTTCTGTTTCAATTACGCAAGGACCCGCGATTAACAGAAATTTATTATTTTTCATCTCTACTCCTCAATTTTATTTCCACCTTAGAAATTTGCTCCGGCAGATCTATCCCAAAAGTATCAAAAGTTGTTTCCTTTACCCTTATCTGATATCCGTTTTCCAATACACGTAACTGCTCCAATTTTTCCAGCGATTCAAGCTCTGATTCTGGCAGCTGCACATATTTTGTTAAAAAATCTTTTGTATATCCATATATTCCAATATGTTTATAATAATCTGCTCCAACGCGATCCCTGTCATAAGGGATGGGACTTCTTGAAAAATATAAGGCATTGCCATACATATCCGTAACAACTTTGATAATATTGTCCTGCATGACCTCGTCTTTATTTTCTATCTTCTTTTTTAAAGTTGCCATAACTACCGAAGGATCTTCAAATATTCCGGCCAATTCCCTTATCATTTCTCCTTCAATCAAAGGCTCATCACCCTGCACATTAATAATAATATCCGCATCGATATGACGTATCGCCTGGTAAACACGCTCCGTACCGCAATTGCATATGCCCGTCATCACTGCATGCCCGCCAAATTTCTCTACTTCATGCTTGATTTTCTGGTCATCAGTTGCTACAATAACGTCTGTCAGAAAATCTACAGCCCTGACTCGTTCATATACTCTTTGTATCATAGACTTTCCCAAGATCATGGCTAACGGTTTTCCCGGAAAACGGCTGGACTGGTATCTTGCCGGAATAACTGCGATTATTTTTTTCATAAACCCTGCCTGCTTTCATTCAAATATCTCATCTATGGAAATTCGATCAAAAATTTCCAGGTTTCCTCCTCTTGTTGCATTCCAAATTTTTATTCCGTGTGCATCAGCATATCTTTTTGCTGCCTGATATCCCATAAATATTTTGTCCATTTCATGGTTCATCATATCTTTTTCGCTGCTTGCCCAGAAATAATTATTTTTACTGCCTATAACATAATTACAATCAGTTCCAATCAAATATATTTCATGAAACCCCATATAAGCTGCCAGTTGAATACATGAATATACTACGGTATAGCCTATATAACTTTTCTGAGCAAAATCTTCACTGAATTTAGGCAGCCGATTTGTATAACACTCATGATGGATATGGTGATAATATATATTTCCATCAAACACCTTTTCTTTCCAAAATGTATCCCCTATAAATACTGCATCTTTAGCAACAGAATCAATTACATACTCATATTTTTCTATAGCTTTGTAATCATCTATCACATAATAAGTTGGCCTCCATTGCGTCTTATCAAATATTTTAAAAATACTGTTGACACTAAAACTGGTTACATCATTTTTATTCATCAGCTCTAAATCAGATGCTTTAAGACTTGGACCTGTAGCAACAATAAAACATTTTTGCCCTCTATGTTTGTCTTTATATAATGTAATCAACTCATTTCTATATTCAGTAATCTTATCAGAGCAATCATACAAGTCACTGATTGAAAAATCTTCTGATTCTGCCAGTCCTTCATAAACTACATTGCATATTTCTTTTATTTCTCTTTTATTAATACTTTCGAACTCCAAAATATTTAATGATGGAAATGCTTTTTTTACATTTTCAAGCATATGCACACAAAAACCATCATGAGGAATAATACCAGGGTGCAAACCATATTGGCTATATATCCACTGATCTATCAATATACTGTATAAAGTTAGCCCATATAACACATAATCTGTTCTGCTGTTTAAATACTCTTTGATATAATTTCTCAATAAATTTCTGACATTTGCTTCCTGCAATTCACCAGGACAATCCACCAGATAAAAATAATTGCAAATCTTTATCTTATCTCTTTTTTCGATTTTTTTAATATCTTCCATATGTGTAATTATAAGAAAATAACTGCTAAATTCCGCTTCATATTGTTCAACACTTATAACTTTTTTTCCCAGATATTCACTCCCGATCTTATTTTTGTCAGAATCCACAAAATACAAAACATTCTCTGGTTCTAAATGCCAAAAAATTCTCCTTCCCTTTTCACCTGCTCCCCATATACAGACTTTCATACTTACAGGCTTTACTTCCATTTATATCTCCCCTTTTTGAAAATATCATCCATCCTTCTTACGTCCACTCTTTAATGTCTCTCTTGCTCACATTCCATTTCAATCCATAGGTATATCCATCTATATTACAATGATTACAAAATGGAATCGGTTTTTTCAAAAATGCAAATATTTCATCTATATTTTTTGCTTCATAAATATTAATACAATTGTTATCTCCTACATATAAATTCTTTCCAAAGTATGTATTAAAATAATGTGCGTTCGGCGCTATCGGGCAGGTATAAATTCCCCCCCCCGAAGAGTTATACATTCATTTGCGTGTCCACATTTTATATAGTTCTTGATTCCATCTAATTTTCCTTCTACATCTAAAGGCAGATGATAAGTTGTTTTTAAAACTGCTGATGATAATGTATATGCGTATTTCACCTTTTCCAGATTTATTTTCTGATCTATTTTCTGATAATCTATTTGAATCGGATATTTTGTCAGCGTAATTTCTATCTGTGTATCACGTAAAGCCTGCCAAAATCTTTCATCCTTTTTTAACAGTAAAATTCCATTTGTATTCAGTGTAATATGGGTTTTGGGAAATAAGCTCCTTGACACATATAAAAAATCGGTAAGCTGCGGATGCAACAAAGGTTCTCCTCCAATCAGCCAGATTTTTCCTACCTCCCCATTGGTAAGCTCCCTGATTCTCTTCAAATCCCTCGTAAATATATCTATATCCAAAAACACTTGATCTGCCAATGGAGAAAAATGGTTACAGCATTGACAATTCAGATTACAATGATCTGCTATATTAACTTCAAAATCCAGTTTTACCCGCCGTATCTGACGAATACAAAATGTTACATACTGCTCATCCGTTAAGTCTAGTTTATGAATCTGATCCATCATATCTTGTGAAATGACAGAATATTCAGTTTCAAATATCTCCTTCAATGCCCGCATATCTGTATAATAGCAATCAACATTTACTAACCGCTCTGTTATATCATGTAAATATACGTATTTAACTGCTATAAGCACATGTATGCCCTCTAATTCATATTCTGAAATATTCTTAATAGGAATACCCATAAATTCATTTAAATGATCTGTATGGTCAGACACTGCAAACCCCTTAATTTTGTTTTCATAACCCAGTATTTTTAACAAACAGAACAGGCCCTGTCCCGTTACTCCTGCACCATAAATAATCCAATTGTCATACTTCTGCACAATTTCCAGCAGCAATCTCCTATTATAAATCTCTGTCATATAGATCCTTTCCAAGATAACCAGCTTCAACATTCAATATTTGCTGTTTAATAGAGTATCCCTTATTCTCTGTAACAACACTTTTATCCTTGCGATAATATCCTTTTGCATATTCCTGTATCTTCCTTACCCAAACCTCAACAGCATTGTCCAGATAATCTACTTCTCCGGTTATATTTGCATTCAACGAAATATTCTTACTGACAATACATTTCAAACCTGATATCTGGGCCTCTATCAGAACAATGGCAAATCCTTCAAAATGGGATGGCAGTACAAATAAATCCATTGCCTGATATAACTCATTTACATCTTTTCTTTTTCCTAAAAATTTTATCCTGTCACTGATTCCATATCTCACAGCCATTGATTTCAGTTCATTTTCCAATGGTCCATCCCCGACCAGCAACAATATTGCATTATTATTTACACAACATAATTTTGAAAAAACTTCCAGCAAAAATTTCTGGTTTTTTTGATATACAAACCTCCCCACATTCCCAACTACAAAATTATCTTTAATCCCCAGTTCTTGTCTGATTTTATTCCGTTTAATTTCATCATAAGAGAATTTTTCAATTTCAACAGCATTTTTCATAATCCTAATTTTATCTGCTGGTATTTGCTTGCCAAAAAGCCAATCTGCAGCTTCCTCTGAACATGCCCAAAAATCTGTGGCATAAGAAGCGCTAAATAACTTCTTAACCCTTTCATGTCTCTCTCTCTCCATTTTCCTGATGAAAAAATCTTCTGCATCACATCGTGTAGAATGGGCATGTACAATCACTTTCGGAACATTACGTTCCATACAAATTTTTTCAATTAAAAAACTTTTCCACTGTTTGGTATGCAAGTGTACTACATCATACCCTTCATCTAAAATTCTATTTACTTCTTCCACAAATTTCTTTTCATTCTCTTCTGCATAACAAGAAATATAATGTATTTTACTTCCAGCAGAAAGTATCTGATCAGAGAAACCAAGAGATTTACTCATTGTTGCAAAATCAAATTGAAACTTTTCTCTATCTATCCATTTCCAATTTTCCAAAATATAATGAGTAATCCCGCCAAAGGAATCTGCTATCGGAAATTGCAATATCTTCATCCATTTTTCTCCTTACTTTAAAACACAGATATCTCATCTGCATGGCTCAATACTATATCACTCACCGGATGAGTCTTTCTCATTTCTTCCGGTGGAAATTCCATGTAATTCCCAAACTTAAAAGACAGATATGCATCATAATCTCGTATTCCCCGAAATGCAAAACCCTCAAACTGAATATCCACTGAGTTTAAATACCACTCTGTCCGATATCCGTATGCCCTGTTCGGTGTAGGAAATGTCAAAATACGCACCCAGTTTGTTGATGTTTGATTTGTCTTTTTCACAAAATGCTCAAAACTTTTCTTTAACCGCATTTCAGGTATCTTGCTCATTGCATGATAAATTACCCTTTTAATAAAATTTCGATCTTCCACTTTACCTACTTCAGACCAGAATAACTTTCGATATAAAAAACAAATCAAATTATGTATACACCGCAATACATAGTTTTCGGGAACATAATCCAATGGAAATATATCAATAAACACTCCCTGACCATAGGGCATGTGCTCCTGATACTCTCTTAGAAACAACGTGTCTTTTCTTCTAAGCTTTCCATATCCCCAGCGATAACCTTTCGTATTTTTCTGATCTTGAAAATAAAACTTTTCCATATTAAGCTCCGTTACACATGCCTTACGAAACTTCTCATAATCCTGCCGCATCATAGCCACATCTGCATCATCATCCCATGGAATAAATCCTCCATGCCGCACTGCACCAAGCAACGTACCCGCTATAATATTATAATGAATATGGTTCTTCCTGCAGATACGGTCTACTTCCCTGAGCAATTCCAGTTCCGTATGCTGCAATCTGCGTAAAGTATCTTTGTCAAGTTCAATCATAATCATCCACCGGCATCTCCTTCAATTACGACTTATTTTCTCTAATTCTTTTTACCAAAAACTCTTCCATTACCCCCGCAACTGCAATGGACTCCTCTGCCGTAAACTTAAACGCACGATTTTGATGACCCTGTATCATGGCTGCAAAATCACTGATCTCATACCGAAGTCCATCTCCAAGAAATTTTGCAAAATACCGTTCTTTTTTTGCCGAATCTTCATACCTCACTTCAAAATACTGCGTCAGCCACCATGGCGATTCAGCCAGAATATATCCTTCTGTACCTGAAATAAGCAGCTGACCCTCTGATTTCACGCCAACTCCGCTTTTTGAAAGCGCCATTCCATTCTCATACACAAAATATGCCTTCGTATAAAGGTCGATCCCATTCTTATCAAGAATACTGTCAAACCGCAGTTCCCGATAATTCGTCCCCATCAATTTCATAATCGGTAACAATGTATGGCTTCCAAATTCCATAAAACCACCACCATATTTTACATCTGTACATTCTCTGCGCTTTTTATCCGCCAATCGTGTAAAACATGCTTCCACATCACAAATTCTCCCAATTATCCCACTCTTGGCAATACCAACCAGCTGAACAAATCCCGGGCAGAACGCTGTTTTTACAGCCTCCAGCAAAACCAGTTTCTTACCTGACGCCAGCGCATACAGTTCTTCGGCTTCTTTTTTTCGGAAAGCAAGAGGCTTTTCACACAACACATGTTTCCCATATGCCAATGCCTTCTTTACATATTCAAAATGTGTCTCATGCGGTGAAGCAATGTATACAGCATCTACCGCATCCAAAAGTTCATTCAAATCGTCCGTCGCCAAATCCAGCTCAAACCTTTCCCTGAACTGTTCAGCGCTAATTCGGCATGGATTATAAACGCTGTTTACAATTACACCACTGACATATTTTGCTTCCGGTACAAAACGAACTGCAATACGCCCTGTACCTATTACGCCAATACGTATGATTGGGTACTGTTGTGTCCTAATAATAGTAGATGAAATATTTTTCGTACGTTCCAAATAAACAACCTCACAATACTGCTTCATATAGTCAAAAGCCCCTGTCCAGTCAGAACCTACTGTAAAAACATCTATGCCATATTTTTGTATATCCTCTGCCTTCTGTCCTGGATGATCTTCCACAATCACTTCATCGGCAAACCCGGTTTGTCTGACATGTTCAATACGCTTGTCCAGGGAATCCACAATATTCAATTTTCCACGAGATTCATCATACTGCTCCGTTGTTACACCAACAATCAGATAATCTCCCAATGCTTTTGCTCTTTTTAATAAGTTATAGTGTCCCTCATGGAACAGGTCAAAAGAACCATATGTAATTACTTTTTTCATTTTTTCATCCCTTGTTCAATCCTTTTTCATGACAAACAATTTTACCCATACGCTCGTCCTACTCGTTCATTACTCATAGATCTATCTTATTCACCTGTTCTTCTCCCTCAAAATTCAGCCGCCTTTCCTCAATCACCAACGGCCTATGTATCACCCGCGTATTAATATTCAAGATATACTCTCCCAGCAGCCCGATAAAAAACAGCTGCACCGACCCCAGCAGAAAAATCCCAATCACCATCGGGGCATTCCCTGCCTGGAACGTATACCAGTGCGTCAGCTTATACACCAGATAAAACAGCGCAACACACAGACTGACAGCCGAAGCCCCAAATCCCAGAAACGTCGCCAGCCGAAGCCCCACTTTCGTATAAGAAGTAAAGCTCAGCATCGCCGCATCATACAGGCTATAAAAGCTGTTATGCGTCTTTCCTGCTCTGCGCTTTTCCTGTTCATACGCCACCTCAATCCGGTTAAACCCGCGCCCGTATTCTGCCACGATCCCCCGGATAAACGGCACCGGATCGTCCAGCTGCCTTAAAATCGTAATAAAAGACTTGTCATATAGCCCAAACCCGGTAAAATGCTCGATCATTTCTGCCTGAGACATATTTTTAATCGACTTATAGTACAATGTCCGAAGAGCATACAGTATCTTATTTTCCCTGCTCTTTGTCTTCACGCCGCTGACAATTTTATGGCCTTTTTCCCATTCTTCCACAAACCGCGGGATCATTTCTACCGGATCCTGAAAGTCGCAGCACATGCAGATTACGCAGTCGCCCGCTGCCTGGCACATTGCATAAAACGGGGAATTAAACTGTCCAAAATTCGTCACATTAAAAATTGCCTTCACCTTTTTATTTTCTGCACAGATTTTTTCCAGCTTTTCCCTTGTCCCATCTGTGGAATGATTATCAATAAACAAAATCTCATAATCATATCGAGGCAGCGCCTCCTGCAGCATTTTTCCGACTGTAAAGCTCATAAGCGCCACATTTTCTGCTTCATTAAAACAAGGTATTACGACACTGATTTTCTTCATAGTTCTAATTCCAATAATCTTTCCTGTATCTGTCTGCGCTGATTCTTCCATGGTAACCATTCAGACTTCTGCATGTTCCATTTCTGTCGCTTCCTGCAAAATTTTTCGCAGTTCATCTTCCGGCAGACGCGGCGCCAAATCTTCCAAAGGCAGTGATATCATCCGCCCATCGGCAAGCTTTTGGGAAGCAGATTTCGGTTCAAAACACTGCTCTGTATCTACAAAAACCTCGCAGATGCAAAATCCTTCTTTTTTTAATGCCTCTGCGGTTTTGGGCAGCTGCGCATTCGTTTCTATTTTGTAATAAGGATATCCGTAAGCCCACGCAAGCTTTTCCATAGAAGGAAAGCTCAAATCTGCGCTGTCTGTCCCAACGCCAACCAGCGAGTCTTTAAAATAATTTCTCTGTGTCTGGCGGATGGAATGGTATCCCTGGTTATTGATAACAAAGATTTTAACCGGAAGCCTGTGGTGGATAATCGTCTGCAGTTCCTGCAGATTCATCTGAATGCTTCCATCTCCGGTCAGGCAGATGACTTCCTCATATCCGGCGGCTATGCAGGCCCCGACTGCTGCCGGAAGGTCGTATCCCATCGAGGCGGCGCCGGAATTGATGATAAATCTTTGTCCCGGCTTTATCACAAACGCATGGCTGCCCGCCACACTGGCCGAGCCATTGCCAACTACGGTAATTCTGCCTTCCGGCAGCGCTTCGCTGAGTGTTTGAATGAAAGCATATACATTTGCGGGTGTCTGTTGTCTGAAATGCTTTTTCTGCACAACCGGGTATCGTTTCCTCCAGCGCTGACATCTGTGTATCCATGTCTGATGGCTTATTCCTGTGCCATCTGCACTGCTGCCTGTCTGCAGCGCCTTTCCTGAAACTGACAGCTTCCCATCCAGATTTCGTTTTAACGCTTCCAGCAATTCACATACATCTGCCCAGACGGGCATATCTACATGGATATTCGGTTTTTTCAGCTCTTCTTTATCAATGTCCTGTACAATGGTATATGCATCGTGCGCCCATGCGCTCTGCTCATATCCTACCTGCCTGACCGACAGCCTGCTCCCGACTGACAGCAGGACATCACTGCTTTGGACGGCCCAGTTTCCCGGGCGGTCGCCCATGATTCCGGCACGTCCTGCATACAGCGGATGTTCGTTCCAGATAAGGTCAATGCTGTTCCATCCTGTTACAACAGGAATCTGCAGTTTTTCAGCTACCTCTATCAAAAGTTTCTGCGCACCTGCAGTACGGATGCCGTTTCCTGCATTCAGTACCGGCCTTTTCGATGACCGAAGCTTTTCGATAATATTTTCAGCCATCTCATCTGTCACTCCCGGCAGCTGCCCGGCCGGATTTTCCGGGTCTATGGCAGGATCATAGCCTTTCAGATCTTTTGTTTTTATCTCTGTCATTTCTGTTATTTCTGTCATTTCTGTCATTTCTATCATTTCTATCATGGCCGCCTGTATATCTAAGGGGATATCCAGCCAACACGGACCGGGCCGGCCGGATTTTGCAAGATACAACGCTTTTTCCAGACAGCCGCGGATTTCGTCCGGACTGGTGACCATAACAGCATATTTCGTCATACACGAAACAGCTCTTGTAATATCAAACTCCTGATCTCCCATTGCCCGGATGCCAAGTCCTGTACTGCGGGCTGTAAAATCACTGCGCACCTGCCCGGAGATCACCAGCATCGGAATCGAATCCAGCCAGCTTCCCAGCACGCCTGTCAGTGCATTTGTTCCGCCTGGGCCGGTTGTTACACAAACAGCCGCCATCCGGCCATGGATCCTCGCATAGCTTTCTGCCGCCATCGCACATGCCTGCTCGTGGTGCTGATAGATGCATGTCAGACCTTCCTTATGGCCAAACGCATGATTTAAATGCATAGCGCCGCCCCCGGTAACCGTAAAAACATGTGCAATTCCCCGTTTTACCAGCATATCCGCAATATAATCCGCAACCCTTATCCTCATCCTGCATCCACCCTCTTCCTTTGTCACCCGCATCCGGCTTTCCTGTGCACTCCCGCAAACCTGCCTTTTGCAAATCTCATGATACTTTTACATTGATGCCTTTACCGCCTCCACAATGGCTTCCGCCATCTTATCCACCATCTCATCCGTCATTCCTGGATATACGCCAACCCAAAACGTATCCTGCATAACCTTTTCCGTATTAAGAAGGCTCCCGGACACACGGTACCCAAATCTTTCTGCCCGCATCTGGTCAAAACAAGGATGCCTGATCAGATTTCCGGCAAACAGCATACGTGTCTGTATCCCCATTGTTTCAAGATGCGACACTACCGCCTTTCTGCTCACGCCTTCCTGACAGGTGAGCGGAAATCCAAACCAGCTCGGTCTGGAATGCTCCGTTGCTTTTGGCAGGATCAGGCGTTCCTGTACGGATACTGGCGCCGATATTAGCGCTTTTTCCAATCGGTTAAAATGATTCCTTCTTCGCGCTGTAAACTCCGGCAGTTTTTCCAGCTGCGCACATCCGATTGCAGCCTGCATATCTGTCGCCTTGAGATTATATCCAAAATGAGAATAGACATATTTATGGTCATAACCCGGTGGAAGCTCGCCGTAGCGCCCGTCAAAACGATGCCCGCAAATGCCGTCGCTGCCCGGCGGACACTGACACTGTCTGCCCCAGTCACGCAAAGACCGGATAATCTTATGCAGCAGCGGATCTTTTGTATAAACTGCGCCGCCCTCACCGGTCGTAATATGATGCGGCGGATAAAAGCTGGAAGTCCCTATATCCCCAACTGTGCCTGTCAGCTTTTCTTTCCCGTCCATCTCATAAATGCTCCCCAGCGCATCGCAGTTGTCTTCGATCAGCCAGAGCTTATGCCTGTCACAAAACTGTCTGACTGCTTTTATATCAAACGGATTGCCGAGCGTATGCGCCAGCATCACGGCTTTTGTCCTGCTCGTATATGCTTCTTCCAATCGGTTTACATCGATATTGTATTCCGGTATTGTAATATCCAAAAACACAGGTGTCGCGCCATACTGTATGACAGGTGTAACCGTTGTCGGAAATCCTGCAGCTGCGGTAATCACTTCATCTCCTCTTTTTATCTGCCTGTCTTTTAACAGCGGAGAGGTCAGTGTCATAAACGCCAGCAGATTTGCTGAAGAACCGGAGTTTACCATCGAGCAGAAAGGGATTTTCAAATATGCGGCCATCTCTTTTTCGAACAGCTGCGTATAACGTCCGGCTGTCAGCCAGAAGTCCAGTGCGCTGTCTACAAGCGCTGTCATTTCCCGGCTGTCATAAACCCGCGCCGCATAAGGGATTCGCTGCCCTTTTTTCCACTGCCTGTCCTGCATATGAAATTTTTCACAATATGCCTTTACGCTTTCCAGTATGCTTTCACGCGACTCCTGTTCTGTCATGCTTTCAAACATCTGCAATCAACTCCTGTTATTCTTATCTTAATCAGGCTTCGCCAGATACCTCCAGAAAAACCCGGCCGTACTTCCGCTGAAATTATTTCCCATAAGGGCCTCATCCTCCCCGGCAATCCGGTTTTCATAATAATCACGGGTATTAACAAAACTACGCTTCATTTCATGAAGCGGCGTCACTGCGCCAAGGGCCAGCGCCAATAGCAGCAAAAACATCCGCCTCCTGCCTGCGCCGCAGCTGATCCATGTATCAAACGCATCCATGCACCAAAGCATTATCAAAAATAATCCCGGAATCGATGCCCGCATACAAAAATCACATGACCTGCCTACCAGTATGAGAGGTATCAGATACAGCCATACCGCATTGAGTGCAAATAAGCGCTTATCCTTTATTGCCGGATACAGAATCACCAGATAAACCCCTGCCTCAACCATATAAAACAGCGTCAGATTGAGCCAGTAAAACAACGGCGACTGCCAGTCTGCATATGGCAGCCTGCCAAACCGGACAGCCATTACGATCATTCCACTCACAGCTGCCGTCCAAAAAACCAGACGTCCTCGTCCCCGCATCATTAATACTGCTGCCAGCAGGAAAACGACTCCTGCGAAAACTGCTCCTGCGGCTAACAGATAAAACCTGCGGTCGGAGCTTAGCCACGGCAAACTGTTTCTTACCGCATGATTTCCGGATATGTAAATGCCGCAAATAAACAGTGTCACCGCACTCCCGGCCACATTTTGCAGGCTTCCCCAGTTTTTCCGGCAATTTTTTAAGAGGGAGCGCATATTCGAACAGCCATCTTCCCATTCGGAACGTACAATCATAAAATACACAATATATGGCAGCATACCCGCAAAAGGGAACGTAGATGTCAGTATTGTCAAAGATGCAAGAAAACACATATTCCGCGGCTTCTCTCCAAGAAAAACAAGCGCTGCCAACAGCCATGCAGGAACAGCCTGGTTAAAGACCCAAAAAAGCTGCGTCGTCATGGACGAAAACTGATAATACGGAGCCCAGGCTTCCAGATGCAGCTCCCCAAATATAACAAGCTCTTCCCTGCTGCCAAGCAGCATTCCCACACAATCCAGCCCACTGAAAAAAATAAGAATCCAAAGCGGCCAGACGGCTACTTTCTTTCTCCATATACAAATCCATGCATACATGAGCAAAATTCCGGCCGCTGCCCATACATACTGCACCGCCCATCCGACTTTCAGGCCGAACAGCTTTCCCGCTGCCGCTGCCGGAAGCCAGTAACCAAGGTAATATACCATTCCCCGCGTTTCCGTTCCTCCTGCTGCCGCTATTTCTTTCACCAAAGGCCATTTTTCTTTTACCAAAAGAATAAACAGCTCATTGCGAATCGGATGGTCTGCATTCTGCCATGCATAACCGCCCACTCCGGACAAACCAAGCCAGACCAGTACGACTACGACAATAGCAGCCAGTTTAAACCAGTCTATAGACAGCCTTTCACTTTCTTTTTCCGGTGCATCATGATAGCCTTTTCTTTGATGTTCTTTGAAGCAAAGCACGACCGAAGCTGCCAGTATGCATGCGGCGGGAATTCCAACATACCATCTGCACCATCCCACAAAAAAGATAAGAACCGGCAGCGCCAGGTACAGATAAGAACCGGCAAGAATGAAATTACGCACCTGCACAGCTTTTCTATTCATCATCGTATTCCCCTTTTGCTGTATTTCATTTTATATTGCAATGTTGGTATGCCTTCCATTACTTTATTTTTAAATAATGCTTCCAGAATTTTAAAGTCATAAGACGCTTTCCATCTGCCTGATATGCCTTTGTGGCTTTCTCATAATTTCTAATGGTCAGGATCATTGTCTGCAGCGTTTTAACTAAAGATTTTACTGTCTGTATCATAGAACGCTCGGTAATAAACGCCTTATTACTCGTAATATCATAGTTCATAACCCGGCTGCGTCTATAGAAATGAACGCCCCGGACAGAAGCCATCGGTACGATATTTTCTCCCTTTGCGGGCAGCAGCAGACCATTCAGTGTCAGGATTCTTTTTTTTCTTGAGCTGCCCTGTCCATAATCCTCTCTGCTTGCTTCGTAAGCCGGGTAATTAAATCCCATATCAAGCGTATCTAATTCCTGTGCCTGATAGCCGGTTCGTATCAGTTCCAGATTCAATGCTTCTCCATCCTGATGCATCAGCCACCGCGGGCCTTTTAAAAAATCTTTGACTCCGCGCAGGTATAAATCTACATTTTTATACCGGTAATAAGTAATCTCTCTTAAGCAAAATGCCAGCATTTGGCGAAGGACTCTCCTTAAATTGTATCCGCAGCCATGATACGCACAAATAATCAGGCGGTTACGCACAACATAATATTCCAGATTCGAAGAATACTTGTTTTCAAACGGTTCATGCCATACGCAAATCCCATTCATCAAGATCAAATGCTTCCTATTGCGTACTGAATATTCTACGTCGTCTACCTTGATAAAAAATGGAAACGGCAGATTGTCGTCTGATGCTATGCTTAATGGAAAGCAGCAATACCACCACGCATTATAATTTGCATATTCTTCAATCTCGTTATAGAGACAGTTGCTGCATCTTCTTAAATCCAGTCCGTTTTTCAGCGGACTCACAAGTCCTGTATCCGGATGCCAGACTGCGCCGTTCTCATGCTGGATAAACTGCTGGTCTAAGCGCAGCATGGCGCCGCCGATAAAAGCATCCAGATATTCCTCTTTCATAAGCGCTAATAAGACATAGGTCTTTTCCAAAGCCTGGGGTTCTATTACCACATCATCATCCATCAGCAGCGCATGTGTGATCCCGGACTTTTTTGCGTCCCTCTTCATTTCTATCAGGCATCTTGTAAATCCGCCTGTGCCTCCCAGATTGAGATTGGGATAAATATGCACATCCTCTGACTGCAGCCCCTTTGCATCCAACGACTTCCCATTATCTGAAATAAACACTTCCAGATGGCCGTATAATGCGCAATCTTTGTTTTCCATAATTTCCTTTTTCAGAATACGCAGATTTTTCTCTATATAATCTTCCCTTCGGAATGTGCAGATTCCAAGTCCGATTTTGACATTTCTTAGCTTTTCCTTTGCAATTTCACTGCAGTAAGCTCCTCCATACAAAGTTCCTTCCTCGCTCAATGCTTCCAGCTCAAACGCAAGCATCCCATTTGCATGTCCGATATCATAATCAAACGAAATATTCTGTCTGCTTCCTGCATCCACGATTGTTTCACTCAATATTTTTTCTATCGTATTTTCATGCAGCAAATACCTGCTCACTAACGTTACTTTGATTCTGCCCTGCAGATTCAGGCAAAGAAACAGATGATCCAAACAGGTGTATTTTTTCCATTTATCAATCGAAAATCCATTAAAATACGTATCAAATCTGACAGCTTCTCCTTTTTTCAGCAGCAGCCGTCTTTCGCTGTAATGATATTTAATCTTGCCCGCCGACACGATTCCTTTTTTCTTTTCCTGTCTCTCATCCGCAGCTCTAAAATACATCTGCTGCTCTGTACATCTGCCAATCTGTGGAAATAAAATCTTTTGAATTACCACTTTTTTATCCTCTTTCTCTCTTTTACAGGCATCCCATTCATGCCTGTTCCATATAGGCCGCGCACACGCTGTCCGCCCGGCCGCTCATAACTGCGCAGCCATGCTCAATCCATAATGCATGGCTGCACAGCTTTTGTACCGATACATTATCATGTGACACATACAGCAGCGTCGTCCCTGCTTCAAGCAGCCGGCTCATGCGTTCCTCACATTTTTGCTGGAACCGATAGTCCCCGACCGACAATACCTCATCACAAATCAGAATATCCGGACAAACTACTGTCGCTACTGCAAATCCAAGCCTTGCCGACATACCGGAAGAATAGTTTTTAATCGGCATATCCAAAAAATCGTTAAGCTCTGCAAACGCAATAATCTCATCCATACGCTCTTTCATAAATTTTTCCGAATATCCCATCAGTGTTCCGTTCAGCAGTACATTCTCTTCCGCGGTCAGTTCTCCGTCAAACCCGGCTCCAAGCTCAATCAAAGGAGCCACACTGCCCTGCACACGGACGGAACCTTTATACGGCTTTAAAATCCCGCAGATCAGCTTTAGCAGCGTAGATTTTCCTGCGCCATTCCTGCCGATAATTCCCCACGCTTCTCCTGCATGCACCTTGAGATCCAGATCCTTAAGAGCCAGAAATTCCTGAAACATCAGCTCCCGCTTTGCCAGCTTAATGACATATTCTTTCAGATTATTTACCGACTGGCTCGCCATATTAAAACGAACCGTCACATGATCTACATCGATCACAATATGATCTTTCACAACATGATCTTTTTCCGGCTGCCCCGCGTCTTTTTTCCATCTGTCCTGCATCCTGGATACCTTCTGTTTTCCTTTCCGGTTACTGTTCACTCCCAAACGATACACTTGCTGTTTTTATATATATAGAATAAACTGATCTTGTGTCTTTAAAAATGACCATGTCCCCAAAATCAGGAACATAAACGCCAGTGCAAATCCATAAACCACTGAATGCAGATCCGGCAGCGCAGCGTCCAGTACAAGCGTCCGAAACTGCGTGACATAATGAAACATCGGATTTACCGCCCGTATACATTTCTGCATTCCCTCTGAGAGCTGCTCCATCGGATAAAAAATAGGGGTTGCATACATCCAGGCCGTCGTCAGTACACTATAAATATACTGGATGTCCCGAAAAAACACCGCCGCCTGCGCCAGAAACAGCCCCAGCCCCAGGCTGAACAAATACAATTCCAGCATGACCACAGGGATACAAAGCATATACAAGGAAAACCGCACTTTGGAAAAAATAAACACAATAACCATGGCTCCCAGAGAAAACAGCAGATTCACCAAAGAGCTGCTTACCTTTGATAACGTGAATACATACTTCGGTACATAGACTTTTTTTAAAAGCGCACTGTTGCCCGTAATCGAATACACTGCCTGATTCGTCGCTTCGGTCATAAAGTTAAACACTGCCTGACCGATAATCAGATACGCAGGATAATTCGGTACATCAAACCGAAACATGCGGGAAAACACCAGATACATGACTACCATGACCATCAGCGGATTCAGAACACTCCACACATACCCGAGAAAGCTCCTCCTGTATTTCAGTTTCAGATCCTTTAACACCAGCTGCTTTACCAATGCCCGGTATCTGTACAACCCCTGCAGCCTTGCGGTTATCTTTCCTATCATTTCAGCCTCCAATACCATCCGCCCACGGCTCTGCGGATCCTGCTGCCCTGCGGAAGCGCTTTTTTCGCTGTGCGTCTCAGAAATTCCACGGACAGATCCGTCGTCTTCTTTAAAAATGTGCCGTTTTCTCTCTGCGGCGCGATCCCGGACAAAAGCGCCTCATAGTAAGGTGTTCGCCTGGCCGTACGCCAAAATTCACAGGCAAAATCCTCCCTCGGGTCGTTCCAGGGCTTACAGCCGCCTGCATAATGGATGATATACGGCTGCTGCCTGGCTCGTTCATATTCCTCCAGAATATGAGCCGGCGCCGACTGAATAACTTTCCTTCGTCTATGGCCGCTGTCTGTCAATACATTCCATCTCAGGTCCAGCTTTTTCATTCGCCCTTCGCATACAATATTTAAAATATCCTGATCGGAATACCGGTAATCATGGCTCTCTGCCATCTGAAACAGCTCTTTTGTGCTGATCTGTTGTCTGAAAGCCTCTACATTCATCACGAGCGCTCCCGCCTGCATATAAGAACATGGATCTTTTAGCTTTAGCGTTTTTTTACAATACTGTCTCGTATCCGGATTTGCCCCATAATACTGGCCGATGAAATCCGGATCTAAAGCCCCCGCCAGCAGCGCGTTCCCTAGCTGCAGGTCATATAGCTGCGCAATATCCCTGCGGACGATTAAATCAGCGTCCAAATAAACTGCTTTCCTGCAGTCTTTTAAAATATCCGGTATGAAAAACCGGTAATATGTCTCTGCCGAAATATGCCCTTTTGCCCGCAGATGATATCCAGCCGTACGAGTGCTGATATCCACAAAATCCATCTGTACCTGCCCAGAACAAAATGTTTCCAAAAATATCTTCTGGTCTTCCTCCCCGATATCCGTATGAAAAATATAAATATGGTATGTGCGGGCGGCATCCATACAGTCTGTAAGCGACCGCAGACAGACAGCCAGAACCGGCACATAATGACTGTCTGCTGACAATACAACCGGTATTTCTTCTGCATCCGGCCCGGAAACACTCAAAATCTTTGTATGTTCTACCATCGCCATCTGCAGTTCTCCAAGCCGGTATCCGCCCTTCTGTTTGAGATACTCATAATAAATTCCCGCAAACCGTTCGCCAAGATGCCCCGGTGTACGGCATCCTTCCTGCGAATACAAGCTCATATCCGCCCGTCGTTCAAACGCATCCAAAATCTGAAACAGCATATCCGAATATTCAAAAAACAACTCCCTGTTCATCAGAAACATATTGCATGGATAAAACACCTTTCCATTCAAATAAGAACGCGCAGCAGACGCAAGATGTGGAAATTTTCTACACAATATTTTGTAAAACAGCTGCAGATCACGAATATGCAGCCCTTCCGCTTTTTTATAATGTTCATAGACACTGCCTGCATGGAGAGCCTGTACCGGTATTCCTTTCGCAATTAAAAAATCATGTGCCTGCGCTGTACGCCGGATATTTTCCTCTCCCATACATAATGTTTTTTGCAGATTTTTATTTATATCAGGATAGACGAGACAGCCACAGTCAGCCTCCTGAAGCAGATGCGGCGCAAAGGAAAAATAACGGCGGTAATGACAAAACCCATAATAATCCGCTTCCACATTTTTCCAGGCCCAGTACTGTGTGGTCAGTTCGCAGTAAGACCTGTTTTTACCCGAAATATGTTCTCCTGTATGATCCACAAGCATATCTTTCGGTATCGGACTTTTCCACAATTCACTCCCGGCTGCAACATGATAAAAAAGCGGATGCCGAATACGCACATTTCTGCTGTCCGGCGTATGCGTTACAAATATTTTAATATCACTCATTTGATTTTTCTCCTACACCGCAAAGCGTTTTTCCCTGTTTTTTTCTTGTTTTTCCCTGTACTATAAAGCGTTTTTCCCTGCACCATAAAACGTTTTTTGTTTTTTCCTGCATCCTAAAACGTTTTTCCCTGTTTTTACGCATGATGAACGCAGGAATCAATCCCGCTGCCAGCGGTTTTATCACATAATACAGATTACCATGTAAAATTCCAAGAGACTGAAATCCCCGGTATCTCATTCTGCATTCTGTTATCCGATACCGATATTTCCGCCTGTGATAAGCGCGCGCATCTTCCCGGTAGCTGAGCAGCGGTTTTTGTATGTTATATCCACGATAGCCATATGCATACAGCCGCATCAAAAACTCATAATCTTCCACACGATAGAATGCGGGTGTCTGTCTATACCCATGCACAGCCCGCACAACCTCTGTACGCAGCAGCACCGAAGGATGCACAAATGGCAGCGTATCCAAAAAAGATCTGACATCCGGCATTGCTTCCATCCTGCGCAGTCCCCATATGCCCCGATCATCCAGCATCCATGCATGACTTCCGACAAACGCATATTCGGGATGCCTGTTTAAAAAATTTGTCTGTATCTCAAGCCTATGAACATCCGCAATATCATCTGCATCCATAATCGCAATAAATCGGCCTCTTGCTGCCCGAATACAGGCATTTCTGGCCCATCCGGCCTTGTGATTTTTCAGGCTGTACAGGATCCGTATCCTTTTATCTGTATGAGCAAGCTTTCTAAGCTCCTGCAGCGTACCGTCTGCCGAACCGTCATCACAAATGAGCAGTTCCCAGTCCTGATACGTCTGATTTTTTATGGAATCAACGGCTGTCTGCAGAATATCGCTTTCCTGATCCATATTGAATACTGGCATAATGACTGATACCTGAGGCATAAGCTTCCTCCATTTCATAAATCTTTCTCATTCGTGTTTCTGCAGCTGTAAGCCCATATTTTTTCACATGCTTCTGATTCAAACATCCACACATTTCTCTGTACCGGATGTCGTCCAGCATCCGCTTAAGTATCGTCAATAACTCCTGCGAATACCCATAGGAATATCTCCCGCCAAAACGTTTTTTTGAATCCACAACACCGCAGGACGCTTTGGCATGATTCAACGAAAACCTTTCACTCTTTGGGATCAGCTCCCGATTTCCCCTGATATCCGAAACCACACAGGGCAACCCTGCCGCCATCGCTTCCATCAATGCCGCCGGCAGCCCTTCCTGTAAGGATGGAAAGATAAAAATATCGGCATTTCGATAAATCCACGGCATTTCTTCCTGATAACCAGGCATCCGCACATATCTTTCAATGCCAAG
Source organism: uncultured Eubacterium sp. (assembly GCA_910584595.1). GTDB lineage: Bacteria > Bacillota > Clostridia > Lachnospirales > Lachnospiraceae > Eubacterium_J. Next base: position 1,692 of record CAJUBQ010000017.1, on the reverse strand, counting down.
TCTTTCAGCCTCCCGCTGTAATTCCTCCCGCTGCGGCCCCTGCCCGCAAATCAAATAATAAACATCGTCTCTTTTCAACGCTGCCAGCACAGCCAGAACTACCCGATGGTTTTTTCTTCGGTTCAGTTCACCCGTCGAAAGAAAAACTACTGCGTTTTGCGGAATATCATATTTTTTCAAAAAATGAGCATCCTTCACTTTCGGATGCTCATGCCCATCTGAATCCGAAAATCTCTCCACATCAATTCCCACTCCCGGAATATAGCAAACTGCGCCTGCCTTTAATCTGCGTCCGGCAAACCGATAATCTTCCCGATTAATCGTAATCAGCACATCCGTCCATCCCGCAAGCAGTTTTTCCACCGGATAATAAAACATCCAGTTTCGAAGCGGCGCTCCGCGATAAAAATGAAATCCATGCGCCGTATAGATCACCCTGATTTTTCCCGTCCTTGCCGCTATTCTTGCTAACGCCCCTCCTACCGGGGAATGGCAGTGCATCCACGCAAACGTATTGTCCCTAAAAAACCTTCGCAGCTGACAATAAGCATTCCAACACTTTTTAATGGAAGCAACATCTCTTGGACAATCCCATTGATGCCACACAACCTGCATGGAAGCCAGTGTCTCTTTCAGCTTCCTGATCCGCCTTGCGTCACAGGTATTGCCTTCCTTAAAATTGCAGGCCACATGCACCTCATATCCCATTTCCTGCAGCAGACGAATATTCGGCATATTAAACTGGTCAATCATGGATGCGACGGAGGCAAGCATCAGCACTGCTTTTTTTGAATCTGACATTTCTTTTCTTCCTATGCTTCACTCATAATCTCAGCCACCGACTTCATAATCCTGACATACATAGAATAACTGTCATTTGCAGCGCTTTTTTTCTTTTTCTCCGAATTCTTATCCGCATTCTCCTCTGTTGGATTCCACATATCCAACACTGCATCTGACGGATGAGGCACACCCCAGAGCAGCTCGTCCGCACCTGCCTCCAGCGTGGAACAGATACGTGCAAACGTCTCCAGACTCATAATCCTTGTACCCCGCTCAATGTGTCCCAGAAATGACATACTGATGCCGCACTTTTTTGCAAGCGCATCCTGCGACCAGCCCTTCATCTTCCGAACCTGGCGGATCCGCATACCTATCCTGCCATAATCTATTTCTTTCATAAATGCCTCCATTTATATTCGCACGATTGTACATTACAAAAGCATAACATTTTCTAATAAAATGTTATGCTTTGTGCATGTAGTTATGAGTCTGGAAACCCGCAGAAAATAAGGAAAAAAGGGCGGCTGATAATTTTCGGGATATGGTTAAAGCAAAGAAATTTAATAAAATTTTTATATTATTATACTCATAGTTCTTATCTTGCTTATCTGATAATATTTGTATATATTTTCCATATTTTTTTGATTGGATCGGAAGGAAATCAGTGAATTATGCCAATTTTTTCATTGGTATTGCAAAAGAAAAGAAATTGTTATAGAATATAAATAGATAACATTTTATTAGAAAATGTTATCTTAAAGCATTAATTTTGACGGCGATGTGGTTCCATCGACTAGAAATTTTAACGCAGCAATGATGTGAATCAGGCTGTAATAATTTCTAATTTCTGGCCGGATGGAGCACTAGTGTAGTGTCTGCTTGGTATTTAGACTAATTGTATCAGGGGAT
>CAJUBQ010000016.1 GCA_910584595.1 uncultured Eubacterium sp. | reverse complement strand
AGCGGACACAGCAGACGGGGCAGATTTTCTCTCCCTGCGTCCGCGTAGCCAGAATCAAGGCACATTCCTTCCCGCCGAAAAATTTTTCTGAAAGTGAAATGCTTTCCGGCCGGCTTGCTTTTACCTGGTTCTTGCTAACTTGGCAATATAATAACACGTTCCCCCCACTGCATCAACAACGCAGCGCTCCCCGTTACAAACGGCGTTGCCATAGAAGTCCCGCTTTTCACCCCATAACCGCCTCCAGGCGTCGTTGACATGATTCCTACGCCGGGCGCTGCCAGATCGGGCTTCACTTGCTCTGTCACCCTTGTATATCCTCTTCCTGAAAAATCCGCCGCCTGATTTGTTCTGGAATTATAAGCAGCGACAGAAATTACTTTTTCTGCTGTAGAAGGAATCGTAAGTGTCGTCGTCTCTACCGGATATAAAAAACCGGTTCCGCGATTTAAAATCCCTCCCCCCGGCATCCACATATCAAAATTCCCATTCACAATTGCGCGTGGAATCAGACGTATCTCCCAAACGCCGCTGTCAATAAAATTTTCTACCGGCAGCAATTCCATAAAAATTTCCTGATAAATGCTGTATGGGCTTGGTTCTCCGTAGTAAAGCAAAATTTCTGTCTGCTGCATCCGAAAACGCTGCGTACCTAAAATACGCTGAATCGGCCCTGCTGTAAGTCCCGATGGATGTACGATCTGAATATCAATCTCATCTGAATAAGACTTCCAAATTTGAATACTGAGAAAGGACTCATACGTACTAACAACAAACTGTACCGTATTTGCAGGATGATTTTCCTCTGTCTGTACTTGTCCTGATGTATGCACACTCGCTGTTCCTTCGTTTCCGGTTCCTACTGTAATGACGTTTTTCCAATAACCGCTCAAACTGTTTAAATAAGTCTCAAGCAAAGAAGTCCCGCTGTGTGAACCATAATTATTTCCAAAACTAAGATTTAATGCTAACGGAAGATTCAGCTCTCTCGATTTGCGCATCATATAATCCACTGCCATCAAAAGCTCCACAGTGCTTGGAAATCCTTCCTCCCGAGACACACCAAGCTTGACCACAATCAGCTCGCTTTCATATGCAACACCGCGGTAACGTCCTGCGGACGCCCTGCCATTGCCTGCCATAATCCCTGCGACATGTGTTCCATGACCACTATTGTCACCTGTTAATCTTACATACGGTTGCATATTTTGATTCGCTTCCGGATTTTCTTCATTTGAATTTTGTTCAACGACAACAGATGGTACAGGCTCTTGCAGTGCGGCGTTGATTTGCTCTCTCGTAAATTCCACTCCTCTTTCATAGCCTGAAGGCGGAAGTAATCCGCGGGATGCATCCGGAACCAATGTCTGATCCCAGATTGCAGCGATTCTCGTCGTTCCGTCCGGGTTGCAGAAATCGGGATGCCTCCAGTCTATCCCACTGTCCGCAATGCCACACAAGACCCCTCTCCCACTTAAATTCAAATACGCGGACTGTACCGTATTGATACAGGAAGCTCGAATCCCCTGATCTACGGCAAAGAAAAGTCTTTTAGGCTTTTCAATATATTCAATTTCTATCCGATCAGTAAATACATCCATGAGTTGTTCCGGCACAGTAGCAATGGCATATCCGTTCAAAAGCTCCACAATAGAAATCTGCGGATACTCCTGACGCAGCTGCTCCAACCCTGTCGAATAACGGATGATTAGCTCCCATGTTTTTTGCGTCTGATCATATCCTGTCTGCAGATTCGGTGACTGCTCCAGTTCACGTCCGGTCGCATCCAGAGCCAGATTCAGTAAATTTTCCCGCTTAGGATTATTTGTTTGCGGCATAAGCGCCTCTTTACTTTTTTGTAAATATATGTATCCGTCACCTGCTGCATGACTGTTTTACCTGCACAAAGCGCTCACAAAAATTATGAGCCCAAATACTTCACACTTTTATCACATAATTGCAAAATATAATAAATGCTATATCTGATAAACGCAAATTTCAAAAAAAGCTATATTTGATAAATGCTAAATTTTATAAATGCTAAACGAAACATTTCAAAAAAAATACATAAAAAGGTTGCAAAAATATACAAAATTCCGTATCATAAATCGTAGAGAAACAGAAAAAATCTTCTTAAATTGTATTGTAGTTCAACATAGAACATAAAAACAAATCAGTCATAAAGAGGTAAGTAATGAGAGGAAAAACAACAAAACTCATCAAAGCAGTTTCAGAACTAAGGGCAGAGGATTATTCAAAGGAACCGGAACTAAATCATATTTATGAGCGCCTGACCAAAGCCCGCAAAGAATTTGCAGAAATATTTGAAAAAAATATTAAAGCAGTCATGCAGATCAGCTCGCTGGATCTGACGATGCAGCACCAAACGGAAAAAATTATGGACATTTCCCGCAATGTATCCAAAGCTGCTGAGACAATCTTTGGAACGGCCAGCGGCAACTCTATGTTTACGGGAACACAAAACAACCAGCATGAAGAACTGGCACATACGATTACACAAATTGCTTCTGAAACCTCGGAGGTAAATGAAAAAATAGAATCCTGTCAGAGCGATCTGACAGATATCCGCGACTTATCTGCCCAGACGATCGAAATATCTCGTAAAATGCAGAAAGATATGGATAATCTATCCGGAATTATCAGCCGCATTAATGAAGTTATTACCGGTATTGAATCGATCTCTTTGCAAACAAACCTTTTGGCATTAAATGCTTCGATCGAAGCTACCAGAGCCGGCGAAGCCGGCAGAGGCTTTGCAGTTGTAGCCGATGAGATTCGGGCGCTTGCCGGAGAAACGCAGAAATTAACCGGAAACATGGGTAACTTCGTAGAAGAGATCGAAGCTGCTTCACGCAAAAGTGTGAAAAGCGCATCCGGTACGATACAGGCATTGGAATCTATGACAGATAAAATCGAAAATGTATGGGTATTGAATAATCAAAATCATCAGCATGTGACGAAAGTGAATGACTCCATCAGCTCCATTGCCGCTGTCAGTGAAGAGATCAGCAGTTCTATGACAGAGATGGAAAACCAGCTTCAGGACAGCACTAATTTTATGCAAAATGTAAGCCATGATTTAAAAAAGGCTTCGGAACCGGTCGTTGATATTGAAAAAACTTTGGATGATTCTGTCAAACAAATGGGGATCATGTCTGAGGATGCCTTTTTCCATTTGGAACACGCTGAATTTGCCAAACATATCAGCAATGCTATATCCGCACACCAAACATGGCTCCGCAACCTGAAAAATATGATAAAACAACGCAGCATTGTGCCTTTGCAGCTGGATTCTTCCAAATGCGGATTTGGACATTTCTATTATGCAATGACGCCAAACACGCCGCAGATACGACTGATCTGGGATGGATTGGGCAAAAAACATGAACGCTTCCATAAGTTCGGCGGAGAGGCGATTCATTATATCAAACAAGGAAATTACGCAGAAGCGGAATCTGTCTACAATCAGGCAGAGCTTTACTCCAGGGAACTGATTGCAGATCTGGAGAAAATACGCCAGATTGCTCTCGAACAGTCCTGATTTGTAATATCAACATTAAAAAACAGCATTTGCCAGGAAAACCTACCTGTCAAATGCTGTTTTTTATTGCTTCGGAACTGTAAAGAAAAATCCTGCGGACTATTTGCAAGTTATTTCTTTACCGTTCCTTAATATCTATTTGATGCAGACATCTATTTCATAAACTGATCGATCGCACGATTTAAATCCTCTACTGCCTGACGATCCCCATGTTCGACTGCATGTACAATGCAATGGCTGATATGCTCTTTTAATATGAGCTTTCCTGTATTATTTATTGCAGATTTTACTGCGGCAAGCTGTACGAGCACCTCACTGCAGTCCCTTCCGTTCTCTACCATTCCTTTCACCGCCTCTAAATGCCCAATCGCTTTTGCAAGGCGGTTAACAATCGCTTTCATTTCTTTTGGATCGTGTGTATGTGCATGTTTCTCATTCTCCGATTCTGACATTTATCATGGAATCCTTTCTGATTTTATTTCTGATTTTATTTTTCTGCCGGCATTATGCACTTTCGTCCATTCCTGACAATTTATCAATGCTGCGAATCATCTCCAACACCTGAACCGTTCTTGCTTCCTTATTATTTTTCAACATTTTGATAATTTCACTGCGCTCTTTTTTTACAATGTCCAGATTATAAGCGATCTTTGAGCGTAGTTTTTGACGTCTCACAAGCAAGTCATGCTTAATCTCAACCATCTCTTTCTGATCCACAAGCGCCTGCGGCTGTTCGATCCAGACACGCGAATCGTATAATTCACATTTTTTCAAAAGCTTTACAAGCTTATCATAATAATAATTTAAATCTTCATTTGTTTTTCTGTATTTTTCTTGCTCTCTCATAGCGTTTTGATACATTTCCCACTGGTATTCAAATTCCCTTGAATCACGCACATGAAACCTGTCACGGCCGTAATCTACTGCATTTGTAATGTTTACATATTTAATCTTAACTTTATTTAATAGCAAGATTGCGTAATTAATATTTACTTCTGCCTGTTGAATATCCCGCCTGCTGCTCTCTAATCGAAATATAATATAAGCAGATCCAAACAATGCAGCTGCAATCACGCCAATCCATGCATACTGCAGATCATAATCAAATCCCATAGATAATACAAGCATCAAAGCAGCAGCCGTTGCAGCGGCAAACAACAGCATAAAGGATGCTTTCCTGAGTCTTTTGCGTAGTCTGCGGTTTTCCTTTTTCTGAATTTCCCACTCCTGCTTTTCCCCTTCCAGGTACTGCATGTCCCGCTTTACTGTTGCCTGGTATTCTTCATTCATACGCAGATTTTTGATTGCATCCGGTATTTGTTCCTCCTGGCTTTGTATCATCTTAAACTGCGCATCGGAAATCCGCTTGGAAGTATTTAAAAACTGATCTCTGGCCTGGTTTAATTTTGCCACATAGTCTGCTGCTTTTTGAATCTCTTCTGCCTGATCGGGCGCCAGATTTTCTATCAACTCAATATCATTCAAATAGGAAGTAACGATATAGTACTCCTTTTTTCCATCGTCAATCTCTCTGGCATTTTGCATAATCTGCTCACAACGGTCCATCACGATATTCGTGGAAGAATTTCCAGACAGCTGCTCCAGCCCGGATACCTGAACATCTTCCATAACCTTTTCCAATGCCGCCCGATCTTTTCTGCGTTTAAAAAATCCCATATCATCACCCCTTATATGCTATATATTCATCTTTCCATGCATCTATCTGTAAATGGATCTCACTCTTTGCCTGTACAGGAGATACCTGCGCCAGCCGGATAAGCTGTAACACTTTCCCATAATCCTGGGATGCCTCTGTCATGCGCTGCAGCTCTCCAAGATTTTTTTTCATAGCTGCAAACTGCTCTTTCGAAATATGATGCTGCTGTAAAAACCATTCCACACGTTCGCTGTCTTCCAGAAAACAAACTGCCTGAGACGCCGCCTTTAAAGAATCCACTCTGTGGCTTAACTCGTATGCACGTTCGTAACAGCTGACTGCGCGCTCAAAGCAAAACATATAAGCATACGCTGTGCCCATATTATGCCAGATATCTCCACTGACTCTGACATCCGAAGGACTGTCTGTCGCATGCAACAGCAGATTACGATATTCTTCAATCGCTGCCAGATATCTTTTTTTCTCCATAAGCTGGTCTGCCTTAATCTTACGATTTTCATAATTACTCTGATGATCCATCTTCTGCAGCTTCATTCCTAAAAACTGCATTTCATTTTTAGAAAAGTAACCGGAATCCATAATAATCTGCATACAAAATACGCGAAAGCTTTTTTGATCCTCCATCAGCTGCCTCAGCTTTTTGGACAATTCCACTGCCTCGACTTCCATTTCCAGCCAGTCGCAAAACTGAGGCGTCATAATGTTTTCATCCAGCAGATAGATATTATCCTGCAAAAAATAGCACAGTTCTTCAATCGAATAAATATTCTGTTTTGCGCTTTCCAAATAATAGGGCTTTGCCGCTCTTTTAAAACTACAGAAAATCAATCCGCTCATGTACGCCTCCAAATCATAATCCAAATATTGCTGCCCATCGCCGTCTCATAAATACGATGCTTTTAATCCACTCTCATGACATATTCCCATACTTTATCGCTTGCTTTAAAAAACTCACCAAGCCCCAGATCTTTAATCGTCAGCTTCACCGACCGATCCGACGTCGGCTTTGCCTGTATCCGAAGCCTCGTCGCCTTAACCGGACGGGACGGAAGATTGGTAAGCTCCAAAGATTCAATTCTGGCTTCTCTGCTGTTCGGCATCTGAATCCAAAAATCAATCTCTCCAGGGCCGTCCAAAATAACCTCACACACTCCTTTTGCTTCGTACCAGTTTTCTCCGGCTGAAATGAGCGTATGAAACGCCATTTCGTTATTTTTACGCACTTTCAGGCTAATATTAAACTTCATCTCGTTTTCACCCATATAAGTGTAGTTCCATGGAAGAATGCCTTCTTGTATCTCAGCCGCATAGCAAGCGCCTTTGGAAAACAGATTTTTCCCAAGAAACGCCCTCCTGCCCTGGCATAAGACACGGAGTGAATGTTTCATCCACTCCCCTTCAAATCCTTCTCCTACCAGATAGACCGACGAAATAATCTTTTTCTCAAAAACTTTGGGTATAATTTCTGAAAACGAGGAATCCTTATCTTCTGTCAGATATCCGCAGTCTGTCTCCAATATTTGCACCAACTGTGGCCTGGACTGCTTTGCCCGTGACAGATACCAGCATACCATGCTCTTTCCATAATATTGAAACAGTGCAATATCATGCGTCGACAGACCGTCTTTCTGGTTCAGCGCATAGTAATAAAAGCTTTTCATATAGTCCATAACAGTAATCTTTTTTCTTGGAACCGGCAGCTGTTCAAATACATACTCCATCAGTTCCATTAATTTTACACTTAGTTTCGTAAATGTAAATACAACTTTGCCGATTTCCATTTTAGGCCCAAGCTTTCCCGCAAGCAGCAGAATCTTTTTCATAAATATCGCCAGCAGCGCCCGGATCTCATATGTCTGTTCCTGAATGATCGTATAATCCTGCTGCAGCGCCCTCGTCAGCAGATGGCTTTCGCATTTCCCCATATCTGCTTTTTCAAAACGAACTGCTTCATCTCCATATACCCACTGGCCAGATGCAGAAGCCATACAGACTGCTAACGGAATCTGAAAGATCTCGCTTCCTGCCACAGAACTGACTGTCTCCGGTTCGGTATGCGCAGTTGTCGCAAAACTGACCATGGCATAGCTGTCGTTTAAATCAATACCTATATACAATTTTTGTTCCTCAGCCATAGTCTTCCTCTCGTTCTGTCTTTATATAATCTTAAACATTTTTGCGCTTAGAATATGCAGCTTTTCATATTCCTGCATCAGACGCAGCAAATCTTTGTCATTCCCCTGCGCCCGCAGATACAGCATATGATTAATATATGCATAACGGCCGCCATAACTGATATCACGGTATTCAATGCCTGCCACACGGCTGCTTTCTCCAAGCTGCTGCGTCCCGTTTTCCGTCTCCTCCGTAATATAATATTCGACTTCATCGTCAAGGAACAGCATAAATTCCCATGTGAAAATCCCATCATAAATATTGGGCATCACTGCCGATGCAAATTCCTGCTGCTGTTTTGGCATGCGGTAGTGAATCGCTATCCTGCTGTCCGGCCTTGCATGATATTCTACAAGTATGCGGTTATACAGCTGATATCTGCTGCATAAGCTGTCCGGCAGCCGTTTAAAAAACGCAAAGTTCATATTTCTGGAAATAAACTCATTTAAAAGCTCGTCTGCCATTTTCATCTGGTATCGATCCAGCTTTTCCAATTCTGAAAAATATTTGAGCAGACCAAGCCGGCAGGCAATCCCACGCAGCCGTCCTTCTTTGTACAGCTGGCAAGCCTCCAAAAACAGACTCCCGGGCAAAATCATATCGTGTACGACATACTCATGCATACAATAAGACCGATATGCCTGTATAATAAACTCCCGTCCGTTATGCGCACGATATCCAAGATACACTTCCTGAATCTGATCTACATATTCCGTACTGTACAGCGTCTGTATCAGCAAACGCTCCTCCAGCTCCGCAGTCTCTTTGATATCGCATATCTGCGCCGCCTGGTAAACACGCATCATCTGTTTGGACGGCCCTTCATAATATTTTGCCAGATAAGAGACAATCACTTCATTTTGCGTATCCTTTCCAAGTACGGCCATGCAAAGCTCTAACAAAAAGGCATCTTCCCCGATATCTCTTGCACGCAGCATATAAGTCGCCAAATGCGCCAGCTTATGCAGATTCACTCCATCATATCCATAGCAGCATATTAATTCAAATGCTTTTTCATTCCAGCCCCGGTCTATCATCAGCTCAATCATCAGGTTCCGGTTATCTTTTCGCATCGCTGCAAAATCCACTTGCATCAAATACGCATCCAGTCCCTCTTCCATCTGATGAATCAGGCAATAACGCACAAGCCCCGGCCCGATTTGGCTTTTATACTTTGCGCTGATCTGCGGCGCTTCCATTAAAATACGCAAATACTCCACATCCGTTTTTACCGGAACGCTCAAATCGGTCTTTCCATCCATATGATGCATTAAAAACTGCAGCTTTTCCGGTGCAAAATTTAAGCATCTGCGGATATAATGCGAAGGCTTCATCAGCTTTTCCAGCTGGCAGGACTCCGGCGATACAAATCTCTGTCCTCTGTTATTTTCCAAAACAATCGCGTAATCATTCGAAAACAGCTGAAAATATGCAAATTCCGCGCTGATTGGAACCCTCTGCTCTTCTTTCATATGTTTTTGTATAATCACGACATAGGCCGCCATTTTATTCATACAATAAAATTTATGCGTATATAAAATATCTGCTAACGGTCCCGCTAACTCCTGCGTCAAAATCCCTTTATCCAGCACTTCCTCATAAACAACCGCAAGATTATCATCCATGTGCCCTTTTAAAATCTCATCGATCGCAAACTGCTTCATGGTCTCGGAATATTTTCCGTAAATAACCGGCTGCTCTTCCTTATGCGCAATGATATTGGCATACAGCGCTGCCTTATACTGGTACGCCAGCTGATTATTATACTGAAAATACATCTGGATCACTTTTGGCAGCGGCTGTATATGATGTAAATCCATCGTCAGCAAAAACGCTTCGTATAATCCCGTTATTTTCAGATTTTCCGTAATTCCTTTTTCATACCATACATGATATTTGGCCTGGTAACAGTGTCCTTTGATTAAATATGCGCAAACCCCGGCCAGCATATCCTCATCCGGATTTTTCTCATAGCTGCGAAATAAAATACGGCAGACTAACGGCTGAAACTGGCGCATATTATTGGCAAGACGCATGACCTGGTCAGCAAGATCCTTTGTCAGCACCCCCTGCCTGGAAGCCCAGTTCATTAACAGAATCTCATACCTGTCCAGCTTTGTCAATAAATACGGCTGTTCCTGATATACGCAAAACGCTTCCACATACCATAACGGAGAATACTGCCCCTGCATAATCCGCGCTTCCATCACACGAAGCTTTACCTGCGGCTGTGTGCGCAATGTGCCATTTAAACGCAGTGTCAGAAAAAAGATCATCGGATGCGTACCATAGCGTTTAGCAATCTCTTCAATTTCATCTAACAGCTTATCAACGACTACGGGTTCTTTTTCTTTCTGCAGGCACAAATAATCATAAAATGCCCACTGAGGATCTTTTTTTCCTTTGTTTTTCTGGCGAAATTCATCCATCAGCCATTGGGCGTCCTGCCGCTGCTTATTGCGCTGCAATGCATACGCTTTAAACAATAAATACCATGGATCGTTCGGTTTAAACTCTTCCATCCGCTGAATCAGCGCCAATGTCTGTTTCGTCCATTCTCCGGTCACAATCTTTTTTAACCGAAAATTTATATAGCTCTTTGTAAGCAGGTATGTCGCCCTCTGCAGCCCCTGCACTGTCCGCTCTTTGCGCACTTCAATGCTGTCTGCGCTGGCCCATACCTGAAATTCTTCTTTTTGTACGTCATTTTCCAAAAAAATACTGCCAAAATTGTTGCCTGCATGCATTTGCTCCGTATCTATGTAAAAGCTGAGCGGGTATGTGCTGCCCATAAAATCCGCGTCTGTAACATATCTCTTTTGCGGAACGATGAACTCTTCATTTGTGCTGATGCGGATTTCTAAAAAACCCCATCCTTCCTTTAGAATCATCAGCTGCTCTTCGACCGGAGCTGCCGCTTCAAACACCTCAATGCTGTGCTTTTCCAGAGAAAAACGCACTCTCTCTTTCTTCCCGGTCCCTATCAGAAATTCATCCATCGTCTGTTCCGTAATCGCAGGTTTGGAAAGACCTTCATATAATAAGGATGCTTTCAGCTCCTTTGGCGTCAGTATATTTTTAAAGGCAGGCGAATGAAAAATATGATATGCTTCTTTCCATTCACTTTTGGCAAGCTTTACAAAATCCCTGAGGTTTTTTATCTTACCGGTAGATGCTTCCGCATACAGCCTTGTTACTGTGACCGCAAAGGACATCTGATATTCGCCCCCATTACATACCACGCACAGCTCTCCGACTGCAATCTCCCCCTCCGACATGCCATCTGCGCGAAACTGCACCTGAATCTCTGCTTCTTCTCCTTCGAACTGAAATGTTAAGCACTCCATTCGGATATTAGAAGAATAGATCATTCCCCGCATCCATATTCCATTTTCACTTTTTATCTGAAAGTGGTCCGTTACCATCTGTCCCTCTACCACTTCCAGCTCCAGCTTTTCCTTTGAGAACACTACCTGCGGCTGTTCATAAGGAATTTTTCCTTCTGCCAGCTCTTCGATCCTCTTTCGCACAATGTCACCTGCTTTACTCTTGCTTTTTTTGCCAATATCGCTATAATAGACAAAAGGCAATACTTTTTGTATTTTGACCTATCTTATGAATTATAAACTATTTATGAGTGACACGCAATATGTTGATGAAAGTTCGTTAGGAGGTTTTATTATGATACGGCATAAAGATCATTTCCATGGGAGTGACTTAGAAAAAATTGAACAGGTATACGGCATAAAAAAAGAAGAAATTACAAGCTTTTCCGCCAATGTAAATCCACTTGGCATTTCTCCTGCTCTTCGTCAGACTTTGTCAGAAAAAATAGACGCTATTACAACATATCCTGACCGGGATTATGTCTCGCTGCGCAAATGTATCGCAGATTATGTAGGAACTGATTTTGAACATATCATCGTAGGAAACGGCTCCACCGAACTGATTTCCTTATTTATCCAGATCGAACATCCAAAAAAAGCTGTCGTCATCGGCCCGTCTTATTCTGAATACGAGCGTGAAATCGCACTGGGCGGCGGCACTACGCTTTATTATCCGCTGCGGGAAGAAGACGGATTTTTATTGGATACGTCCGACTTTATTTCCAAATTAAAAGATAATATTGACCTGTTAATACTATGCAATCCGAATAACCCTACTTCTACAAGCATTACAAAAAAATCGATGCGGCTCATACTGGACGCCTGTATGCAACACGGTATTTATGTTATGGTTGATGAAACCTATGTAGAATTTGCAGATAATATGGAACAGATTACTTCCGTCCCGCTTACGAATTATTACAACAACCTTGTCATTTTACGCGGAACCTCCAAGTTCTTTGCCGCACCCGGACTTCGGCTTGGCTATGCGGTTACCGGCAACCGGGATCTGATAAAAATGATTAATACACGTAAAAATCCATGGACGATCAATTCCCTGGCAGCCATCGCAGGAGAGATTATGTTCCGGGATGATGCTTATATTCAAAAGACAAAGACGCTGATTTCTTCCGAACGCAGGAGAATGTACGAGCTGTTTTCAGCACAGGATGATTTTAAAGTTTATGAGCCTTCCGGCAATTTTATGCTTGTGAAAATCTTAAGGCCACAGCTGACCTCTCAGGATTTATTTGACCGCACCATCCGCAAAAAAATGATGATACGCGACTGTTCAACGTTTCCGTTTTTAGATGACAAATTTATTCGGTTTTGCTTTATGAAGCCGGAAATGAATGATGCGTTGGCTGCGTGTATTTTGGAAGCGTTCTGAATACCGATTCAATAACCCTTTACACTTTCACCCATATACGCTATAATAATTGTAGCAAATGACAACTACATCAATCGAAATTGTATGAATCACAAAGGCGGTGGAGAATATGGCGGTAATGGAAGAAATGAACAATGGTGAAATTATACAAAAAGGGATTGAAGATTTTAAAAATATTCAAAGACACATGCTTATCGCAAAAGAAGAAACTGCAACAAAGACATATGCAAGCTTAAAAGATGATTATATTTCTTTAAAAACCTTGCTCAATAGTCTTGGCGTAAATATGACAGACATTGATAAAATAAAAGAATAGCAGACCTGCAATCACATCACACAACTCAAAAATAAAAGTGTAAAGCCTGTTCCATCGCCAGCGCGTGTTTGAAATATGCTTTACACTTTCGTTCCTGTTCTCTGTCCGTTTATTATAATGTTTATGCAGAATGCTTAGAATTTGCACATCTCATAAAGCTTCCGATCCAGTTGTTCATAAAAATAACTCATATGCACACCATCTACCAATGCATGGTGGCATAGCAGTGACACAGGAATCCGTACTTTTTGTTCTGATGTAAAATATTTCCCCCATGTAATTCTCGGATTGCTGTCTGCCGGGAACGGAACCGGCTGGATGACAGAACGATACGTAAGCCATGGTAAAGACGAGATAAAAAATAATGCGTCCGCGTCTTCTCCGTCGTCCATTCCAGCCTGCATCACAGCCTTTTCCTGTTCTATGGCGGCATATACAAGAAATTGTTCCAACGGCTGTCTGGTATCTAACGTACAATAACAGTATGTTCCATTTTCCAATGCGACCGTATAAGAACTAAGACATTTTTCGTATTCTATAATACCGTCTTCTTTGATTCTTTGCCGAAGCTGCGGCACTTCGTTTGCTGCGGCTGCTGCCGCATATAAAAAGCTGTGAAAAAAAGGAAGACGCCTTTCTTTCACTGCCGACAGCCAATCCGTAATATCTACATCTACGGTAATTCCTACATAGGGATAGCCCATTTCTTTAAAATAAGCAAAATGATCTTTTCTCGCATACGTATCCATGGAAATCCATTTATAATTTATCATCTTTTCTCCTCGCCGCTTTTGTGGCCACAATCGGCACTCCTGTGTCTGCTACATTTTCCAGTAAAACATCTCCGATTGCAATCGGCGCTTTTGCCAAAATGTGGTTAATTTCCTGCATACAGGCAAAAATCTTTTGTTTTGGAATATCTGTTTTGGTTTTGACAGAAATGAAATTACGGTCGCTGCCTGCTACTTTTACCGTAGAAGTTACAATACGTGTCGGATTGGTTACTTCCTTTTGCGCATATGCTTCTCCTTTTGGACACGTATTGCCGCTGACATTCAGCGGTTTGTCCCCATCCATAGTTACGGTCAAAGGACATCCCATCGGACATCCGATACAAATGAGTTCTTTTTTTCTTCTTTTTTCGTCGTTCAAAGCTCTCACTCCTTTTCTATTTTGATCGTAATATGCTCCAGCTTAGGATATGCTGCAAGCTTTTGCTTCTGCAGTATGACCTGTTCCATTTCCCCCGGGGCCATGATCTGTTTTTTACGGTGCACCACTCTTTCCCGATCAAAATAGACGCTGATATACGAATTTTGAAACACGGAGCCAACCCGAAACCGCACCGTCAGCTGTTCTTCCATTCGGTCTCTGTTTATTTGATGCGGAACGGTATAACGTACCCCATCTGACGCATCCATCGCAATGACGGATCCGCAATCCATCAGTTTCCCTTTTACATATTTGGCGGCATTGCTGCCTGCACGCTGTGCTTCTTCGGATACATAGTCTACCAGATCGTGCACATGCAGTACATTTCCACAGGCAAACACACCTGGGATATTCGTTTCCAGACTTTCGTTCACCAGTGGGCCGCAAGTGATGTTGTCCAATTTCACACCCATCTCTTTGGAAAGCTCATTTTCAGGAATCAATCCCACAGATAACAGCAGCGTGTCACACGAGTATTCCTCTTCCGTACCAAAAACCGGCTTTCCTGTTTCATCCACCTGTGCCAGTGTAATGCCTTCCAAACGTTCCTTTCCTTTGATATCAACGATGGTATGGCTTAGTTTGAGCGGTATCCCATAGTCGTCCAGACATTGTACAATATTTCGCTTTAATCCGCCGGAATACGGCATCAGCTCTGCAACTACTTTTACCCTCGCCCCTTCCAATGTCATGCGTCTTGCCATAATCAGTCCGATATCTCCGGAACCTAAGATTACGACTTCCCTTCCGGGCAGATAGCCTTCTATATTTACAAGCCGCTGGGCGGCGCCTGCTGAAAAAATTCCAGCCGGACGAAAGCCCGGGATATTCAGTGCGCCTCTGGCACGTTCCCTGCAGCCCATCGCTAATATAACGGCGCCCGCCTGAATTCGCATGATGCCATCCGTTCGGTTCATCGCTGTGATTACTTTCGCAGGGCTGATGTCCAGCGCCATCGTATTCAGTTTATATGCAATGGCCTGCTCTTTTACCATAGCAATAAAACGATCCGCATATTCCGGACCGGTCAGCTCTTCCTGGAATGTATGAAGTCCAAACCCATTATGAATGCACTGATTTAAAATGCCTCCAAGCTCCTGATCTCGTTCCAGAATGAGAATGCTTTCTATCCCTGCATTTCTGGCGGATACCGCCGCGGCCAGTCCTGCAGGGCCGCCGCCTATAATCACAATATCATATGATATTACATCTGTTTCCTCCATTATTTTCTCCATGGAACCTCCTTCGATCTGCATCATTGTTTCCTTCGTTTTTACTGTCATCTGTCCGTTTTATGCATGATTGTCCGCATTTTCTTTTGTCCGTCCTGCAACAACCGAAGAACATCCTCCTGACTTTGTAATCTCCTCCATCCCAATCCGAAGCTCCCGATTTAAGATTTCCATCACTTTCGGACTGCAAAAACCGGACTGGCATCTTCCCATACCGGCTCTCGTACGCCGTTTCACGCCGTCCAACGATCTTGCGCCTACCGGACGGCGAATGGCGTCTATGATTTCACCTTCTGTCACAGATTCACAACGGCAGATCACAGTTCCATAAGCCGGCTGCTTTTGAATCAGCTCATTGCGTTCCTGCAGGCTTAAATCTGCCGGATTTAAAATACCTTTTCGCTCTGCCTGGAAATGCTCTTTTGGCGCCAGTCCCATTCTGCTTTGCAGCAGATTTGCCACCATAACGCCGATGGCAGGCGCACTGGAAAGGCCCGGAGATTCAATGCCTGCAACATCGATAAACTGCCGTACATCTTCTGCTTCCCCAATGACAAATTCATTTTCCTTTACATGTGCGCGCAAGCCTGCAAAAGAAGTAATGACCTGACGAAACGGGAGGTCTTTTACCGTCATGGCTACCTTTGCCATCAGCTCATCCATGCCTTTTCTTGTTGTATTTGTCCCCTCCTTATCCTCAATATCCGACGCGGTAGGCCCTAAAAGCAGATTGCCGTGAACCGTTGGTGTTACAAGCACCCCTTTTCCCATCGGCGTCGGCAGTGTAAAAATTGTATGGGATACATGGCTGCCGGCGCTTTTGTCCAGCAGGCAGTACTCCCCTTTTCTAGCCGTAATCTTCATGATCTGTCTGCTGACCATATTATGAATCTGATCGGCATATACGCCTGCTGCATTCACTACATAGCGGCTTTGTATGGTCTCCCCACCGGTTTCTATCGTAAAATAATGTTCTTTTTTGCCAATGTTTTTGCCAATGTTTTTCACTTCATGGTCAAAGAAAAATTCAACCCCATTTACGGCCGCATTCTCAGCCAGTGCAATTGTTAATATAAACGGGCATACGATGCCTCCGGTCGGCGCATACAAAGCGCCCGCAATCTGTTCGGTCAAATGAGGCTCCATCTTTCGCGTCTCTTCTTTTGACAAAATCTGTAATCCCGGCACCCCGTTTTTAAGTCCTTTTTCATAAAGCTCCTGCAATTTCGGCAAATCTTTTTCTTCCGGGCAGACGACAAGAGAACCGTTTCTTAAAAATGGAACATCCAGCTCCCTTGTCAGCTGCTCCATCATCTGATTGCCTTGTACATTTAACTTTGCCATCAGGGATCCTTCTGCTACATCAAATCCTGCATGGACAATTGCACTGTTTGCTTTGGAAGTGCCGCAGCACACATCTTCACACTTTTCTATGACGCAGAATTTTCCTTTGTATCTCGACAGCTCCCGCGCAATCGAGCATCCTGAAACTCCTGCGCCTATAATACATACGTCATACATGATATAAGAACTCCTTTATGATCCGAATCTTATTCTTTTCTCTTATTCTTTTGTCTATTCCTTTTTGGCCCAGCCGTAAGAATACTTTACAGCTCTGCCCCATCCTTCCAGACACGATACTCTGTCTGCTTCTTTCATTTGAGGCTGAAACACCTGATCTATCTGCCAGTTTTTTATCACTTCTTCCTTGCTGCTCCAATAACCGACTGCAAGCCCTGCCAAATATGCCGCTCCCATCGCTGTCGTTTCCACACAGACCGGGCGATTGACCGGAGCATGAATGACATCCGCCTGAAACTGCATCAAAAAATTATTGGCGCTCGCCCCTCCGTCTACTTTTAACGTGCGAAGCGTAATCCCTGAATCCGCCTGCATCGCCGCGATGACATCGTTCACCTGATAAGCGATGGACTCAAGCGTGGCACGAATGATATGGTATTTATTCACGCCGCGCGTAATGCCAACAATGGTCCCTCTTGCATATTGATCCCAATACGGGGCGCCAAGTCCTGTAAAGGCAGGCACTACATAACAGCCATTTGTATTTTTTACTTTGGACGCCATATATTCCGTATCTTCAGAAGTATCTACCAGCCGCATTTCATCACGCAGCCATTGCACTGCGGCGCCTGCTACAAAAATAGAACCTTCCAATGCATAGTTTACCCTTCCATCCAATCCCCATGCAATGGTAGTAACAAGTCCGTTTTTGGAAAATACCGGTTTTTCCCCGGTATTCAGCAGCAAAAAGCATCCGGTGCCATAGGTGTTCTTTGCCTCCCCTGCCGTAAAACACGTCTGCCCGAATAAAGCAGCCTGCTGATCTCCTGCCGCACCACTGATTGGAATCGGCCCTCCAAAAAAAGACGGATCTGCCTGTGCATAAATACAGCTTGAAGGCTGCGGCTTTGGGAGCATACTTTCCGGAATATCCAGTTCTCTTAAAATATCCGCATCCCATTTTAGTTCATTAATATTAAACAGCATCGTTCTGGAAGCATTGGAATAATCTGTGACATGCACAGCTCCTTTCGTCATTTTCCAGATCAGCCACGTCTCCACTGTGCCAAACAAAAGTTTTCCTGCCTCAGCCTTTTCCCTGGCGCCAGCTACATGATCCAAAATCCATTTTACCTTCGTCGCTGAAAAATATGCGTCAATCACAAGCCCCGTTTTTTTACGAAACAGCTCTGTCAATCCTTTTTCTTTTAAAGAATCACAATATTCAGACGTACGCCTGCACTGCCAGACAATCGCATGATAGATCGGCTCCCCTGTCTCTTTATCCCATACAATAGCCGTTTCCCGCTGATTTGTAATGCCAATAGCCGCAATATCTTCTGCCACCGCGCCTATCTTTTGCATCGCTTCGACCGCCACTCCAAGCTGCGTAGACCAGATTTCATTTGCGTCATGCTCTACCCATCCCGGTTTTGGAAAGTACTGGGTAAATTCCTTTTGCGCCACACTGCACATTTCCCCTTTTTCATTAAATAAAATACACCGATTACTCGTAGTTCCGGCATCTAATGCCATTACATATTGTGCCATTCAAACGACCTCCCTCCACAAATGATTGTAACCGTTCCATTCAAAGCCAGACATGTATATTTTTCATAAAATTCACTCGTTTTCATTCAATCGTATTATATATTATAACTATATTATTGTCAAAAGTTTATAGATTTTTTATTTCAGCTTGACCAAATCCACAATTTCCAATAAAATAAATAATAGCAACCTGACAATGAAAGAATGAGGAGATTACGTATGAATATTAAACTAAAGCTGATTTTATTAGAGCTGCTTTCTCTTCTGGCTCTAAGCGTAATTTTAATTTCAGGCAGTTTGATGCTGTCTGTCGGAGAGATGAATGTCCGGGTAGAAGAAACATTGCGAACCGCTGTATTTGGATTTCATGGCGACACTTCTTACCTAAGAGAACAAGGGGAAAACATTGATATTACCGTATTTGAAGGAGACACCAGAACCGACAGCTCTATTGAAGGCGCTGTTGGCACCAAAGCAAGCGCACAGGTCATTGAACAGGTTCTAACGAAACGAGACACTTACTTTGACACCGACATTAATATTAATGGAACTGCTTACTACGGTTACTATATTCCAACGGAAACCGGTATGCTGTTTGCGGGCAAGCCGAAAAACGCCGTGGCAGAGTTTATCAAAGCTTCTCTTTTGCTGCTGATTGGAATCGGAATCGTTGCATACATTATTTGTGCCGTTATCTCGGGAATTATATCAAATTCCATTTCTAAACGCATCAAACGGGCCGCCGATTGTCTGGAAATACTCGCCGGCGGCGATTTAAGCCGTGAATTTCCAACTGCCAAAGCAGACAGCAAAGATGAGGTAGACATTATTACACATGCTGTCTCCGATCTTCAGATTCAATTAAAAGATATTGTCACAAGCATCAGTACACAAAGCGGACAGCTGAATGTCAGCAACAGCGAATTTACAGACAAATTCAGCGTTCTTGCCAAAAGCGTCACAAATATTAATGATGCCGTGGAAGGAATTGCTATCGGCAGCGATTCGCAGGCACAAGAAACCTCTTCCGCAAGCCAGCAGATTGCTCAGATGGCAGACGTGATTGAACAAAATTCCAGAAATGCAGCAGATCTCGAACATGCAGTGGAGCATATGTCGAATCTTTCCAGACAGGCAAATCATACGCTGACAGACCTGATTACCATGAATGAGTCAACAACCGCCAACATATCCACCGTATCCAAACAAACCGACGCAACAAATACTTCTGCGGAAAATATCCAAAATGCCGTACAGATGATTCAAACAATTGCAGAGCAGACAAATCTTTTATCTTTAAACGCTTCCATTGAAGCCGCACGCGCAGGAGAAGCAGGAAAAGGATTTGCTGTCGTTGCAGAAGAAATCCGCAAACTGGCAGAAGACTCTTCGAAAAGCGCAAATGAAATAGAAACAACCGTACAGGAACTTTTAACAAATTCAAATATCAGCGTACAAAAAATGAACGAAGTCAGCAAAGATGCCATCGTCCAAAAAGAAAAACTGCAGCATACCAAAAATGATTTTGAAGACCTGATGAACGAAATACAGTCTGTCTATGCTGCTTCCAAAAATATTTATGAACAGACAGAGCGGCTCGAAGATCAGAAAAACACAATACATAATGTAGTACAGCAGCTTGCATCCATCTCCGAAGAAAATGCGGCCACCACACAGGAAACAAGCACCAGTATGCAGGAATTATCCAACACGATTGAAGACTGCCGGCAAGAAACTGTCGTGCTGACAGATCTGAGCGATCACTTAAAACAACAGACGAACCGTTTTAAACTGTAGCATTCCTGAAACAAGTTCTTATGCATCTAAAAACCACTTTTCTTTTAGATAAGCTTTCTTCGTAATAAAAAAGGTGGTTTTTATTTTTATGCATTCAAAATAATGATTGAAACTTTTTTTGAAAGCGCTATAATAGATTTATATCAGACTTTGTTGCATCTGTTTGGCGGATGCAATAGAATTTAAGCACATTGACAAGCGAATATCGTATTGTATTAAAAGTATCTGAACGCAATAAACTAATAAATAATCATGAAAAGGGAAAAGAAGTATGCTAAACAAGATAAAAGATATGAAAGTTGAGAAAAAGCTGAAAACATGCTTTACCTTCACGGTTATCATAGCAAGTATTGCAGCTGTTATCGGACTTATCATTTTATTGTACACGAATATTACATACAATGATGCATTAATAAACAGTGGCTTTTCTCAGGGTGAAATCGGTATTTTCAGTACCTATTTGAGTAAAGAACCAATTATCGTAAGAGAACTGATCCTTATGCAGGATGAAGCTTCTATGAAAGAATCTGACGATGAACTGACGGCAACAAAAGCATTAACAGATGAAGCGTATGAAGCATGTAAGCCTCACTGTCAGACAAAAGAAGAGCTGGAATACATAAGCCAGATTGACACGCTTCTTCCGGAGTACCGCGCTTTATTTGATGAAGTAAAAGCGCTTGCAATGTCCAATAAAAACGAAGAAGCATTTAACCTGCTCATTGAGGAAGCTAAACCAACCTATAAAGAACTTACAGATGCGGTGGAGTCTTTGATTGACATTAATGTCAATAACGGCAATTCCATATCAAAAAGACTGACCATTCAGACTTATTTGATGACTGCCCTTATGATCGTTATCATTATTGTTTCGATTATTATTGCTATGCGCATTTCTAAAATGATTGCCAAAATGTTTGCCGATCCTATTATAAACATTCAAAAAGCAACGGCGGAACTGGAACACGGCAATCTGGATGTTTATGTGGAAAAACTATATCCGGATGAAATCGGCGAAATGACTGATTCCTTTAATACTGCCATCGGACTGCTGAAACAATATGTTCTGGAATTAAGCAGAGTATTAGGCGAAATGGCAGCCGGGAACTTTAACGTATCCGCGGATGTGGATTTTCGCGGAGAATTTTTACAGCTGAATGATGCGATCGAAACAATCACAACCTCTTTGAGCACAGCGCTTGGAAATATTCATGAATCGTCTAATCAGGTATCCCTTGGCGCAAGTCAGATGGCAGAAAGCGCACAGGCGCTTGCGGAAGGAGCAACCGATCAGGCTGCATCCGTTCAAGAGCTCACTGCAACCATTCAGGATGTCACAGAAGCAGTTGTACACAGCTCGGAAAAGGCCGTTCAGTCTCACAAAGATGCAGAAGCATTTCGGCAGGACGCAGAAGAAAGCAGTGAAAATATTCAGCTGTTGAATCAGGCAATGGAACGCATTAACGATACTTCCAGAGAGATCGCCAATATTATTGCCGCAATTGAAGATATCGCCTCTCAGACAAATCTGTTGTCATTGAACGCTTCGATTGAAGCCGCAAGAGCCGGTGAAGCTGGAAAGGGATTTGCTGTCGTCGCAGACCAGATTGGCAAACTTGCCTCTGACAGCGCTGCTTCTGCAGTAGATACCAAAAATTTGATCGAAAATTCACTGCTTGAAATTGAAAAGGGAAATGAAATTGTATCCAAAGCAACGATTGCAATTGAATCCGTCATTAAAGGAATTACTTCATTGGCTGCATCTACGAATGAAATCAGTGAATTATCCGAAACACAAGCGGATGCCATGAAACAGCTGGAGTCCGGTATTGAGCAGATTTCGGAAGTAATCCAAAACAACTCGGCTGCTGCACAGCAGTCTTCAGCTACAAGCGAAGAATTATCTGCACAATCGGAAGCTCTTGAGCAGCTGGTTGGTCAGTTCACATTAAAATAATTATGAATAAACTTACAATACATACTGCTCTGGCAGAACATATTCGCTAAAATGCTAAGTAAGAAAATACCTCCTGCACATGCAGGAGGTATTTTTTACCGTACTAATTTTATGTAAATAAGCGCTATGCAAAAATAATTTTTCCTATAGGGGTTGGTCTATATGGAGTAAAATGCTTAAAACAGCTTATTTTTGCACAGCGCTTAAAGATACTTGCATTTTATTGTACTATACGACTCCAATAAACGTCAATACTTTTTTCCAAAATTATGCATATTTCAGCAGCTCCGCCAAATCAAATCCCTTCGCAATCAGTCGAACCAATCCTTCTTTGGCCCTGTCAAACTTGTGAAACAGCTCTATTTTTTCCAATGGATGCTCGTATACTTTCCAATACCCGGTATATAAACAGTCTTTTCCCTTATGATCCATAAATCCTGCCACATCTTCCGGAGGATATCCCAAAAATAATCCTATTTCATGAGGAAAACTGCCGGCGCCTGACATAAAAGACTCATAGCGTTCAGCAAACTTCGCAAGCAATTGTTCAAATGTAAAATCTGAGTATCCTTGTTGGATAAAAATGTTTCTGACTTCCGGCCTTGTTAAAAACTCATCATACAAGGAATCTGCATATAACAGTAATACTTGCCTGGATAGTCCCTGGTATAATGGAAAACAGTTAAATTTGGAACCATGAAAAATCTTCCACACGTCATTTGCCTGCGCCTGCCTCACAATCAGTAAATTTGATGTTTTCAATCCTGCAATAAAAGGCGCACAGCTTAGAGCCACCTGCATCTCTGCCGTATGGATATCCATACTTTCTATCAAATGAAACATCTCTTTTGTCATCAGACGCCCTCCTGTATTTAATATTTTATACGAAAAATATCTTTCCATACTGGAAGGTTCTGACTGACCATTTGCTTAAATATTTTCTATCTGCCAGTCAATTGGCTCTGCCCCATGCTCCTGCAAAAATGTATTTGCCTGACTGAAATGCCTGCACCCAAAAAATCCACGATATGCCGACAGCGGACTTGGATGAGGCGCTTTTAAAATCAAATGATTAGGATTTTTTAACATTGGAATCTTGCTCTGTGCCGGTTTTCCCCAAAGCATATAAACTACCGGGCGTTCCTGTTCGTTGACAGCCCGGATGATTGCATCCGTAAACTGCTCCCATCCTCTCCCCTGATGTGAATTTGCCTGATGCGCACGAACAGTCAGCACCGTATTTAACAATAACACCCCTTGTCTTGCCCATTTTTCCAAAAATCCATGATTCGGAATATAACATCCCAAATCTTCTGACAATTCCCTGTAGATATTCTGCAGTGAAGGCGGTATCTCTTTCTGATCCGGAAGCACCGAAAAGCTCAGGCCATGCGCCTGATGCTCATTATGATATGGATCCTGACCCAAAATCAATACTTTTACTTTTGACAAAGGCGTCAAATGCATCGCATTAAAAATATCCTCAGATGGCGGATATATGACATGCGTACTGTACTCTTCTTTTACAAACCTGTACAATTCCTTATAATATGGCTTGCCAAACTCCGCCTGAATCGCCGGCTGCCAATCATTTGCAATCATTCCCATTTTCAATATCCTCTTTCGTTATTGCTTTTGACTATCTGCGGACAGAAACGCCTCTCTTTGCAAGATCATTTTTTAAATCCATAATTTCCAGCTCTTTATAATGAAAGAGAGATGCCGCCAGCGCAGCGTCCGCTTTTCCTTCGGTAAGCGCCTCGTAAAAATGCTCTTTCGTACCGGCTCCTCCGGATGCAATGACCGGAATAGAGACTGCCTGGGCAACCGTCCTTGTCAATTCCAGATCATAACCCGTTTTCATTCCGTCGCAATCCATGCTTGTCAGCAAAATCTCTCCCGCACCGAGACGATTTGCCTGAACCGCCCACTCCACTGCATCAATGCCCATATCCACGCGTCCGCCATTTTTGTATATGTTCCAGCCAGCGCCATCTGCTCTTCGTTTTGCATCAATCGCCACAACTACACATTGACTGCCAAATTTATCAGCCGCATCTGCAATCAGCTGCGGATGCTGAATCGCTGCCGAATTCACAGATATCTTATCTGCGCCTTCACGCAAAAGCGCTTTAAAATCATCTACCGTACGAATTCCGCCGCCTACTGTAAACGGTATAAAAACACGTTCTGCCACTCTGCGCACCATATCCACTACGGTAGCGCGATTGTCCGAAGAAGCTGTAATATCCAAAAAAACCACTTCATCCGCACCGGCTGCATCGTAAGCCGCTGCGATCTCTACCGGATCTCCGGCATCCTTTAAATCTACAAAATTAACGCCTTTTACGACACGGCCGTCTTTTACATCCAGACAGGGGATAATTCTTTTTGTAAACATAAACATTCCTCTCTTTACTGACTCAAAAACCTGTTAAGATAATGTCACAAAGTTGTTTAAAATCCCAAGCCCTACCGTACTGCTCTTCTCAGGATGAAACTGGCAGGCGAAGACATTCTGCCATTCTACAGATGCATGAACCGTAATCCCATATTCAGCAGTCGCTTTTACAATCTGCTCATCCTCTGCCTGTAAATAATAAGAATGTACGAAATACACATACGACTGATCTTTGATCCCCTGAAACAGTCTTCCATCCTTGCACAACGTCAAAGAGTTCCATCCGATATGAGGGATTTTAAGACCTGCTGTATCCGGAATCTTTACGATACGCCCCGGCAAAATACCGAGTCCTTCCACACCTTCGCTTTCCTCACTGCCTTCAAATAATAGCTGCAGCCCAAGGCAAATGCCGAGAAAAGGCTTCTTCTGCTCTACGGCTTCCAAAATGACCTGATCCAGTTCATATTTTTTCAGCTGGTTCATCGCCACGCCAAAAGAACCAACGCCGGGAAGCACAATCCGGTCTGCATGAAGAATTGTCTGAAATTCCCTTGTGATTACAGCTTCTTCCCCCAGCTTTTGAAATGCTTTTTGTACACTTTTTAAATTACCCGCATCATAATCAATGATTGCAACCATTCTTTTTCTCCAAATTAATATTCCAGCCCGAGCTGATCCAGAATTTTATGCAGTTCCATCGTATAATCACTTCGCTTTTTAATCTGATACAGTTTCTTTGCCTTACGTTTGGAAACATCAAATTGTTCTTTTAACAACAAATCAAACTTGTCCTGCAAATCTGTCAATTTATCCGCAACGTTCCATTCTTCTGCGTCTGCAGAATGCAGATTACATCTGTTAAAGCCCCGCACCAGACAGTCCAGAGCCATCTCGTACTGCTTTTGCTCCATCAATGCAGTATATGCATCCAGCTCTGTCTGTATGCCGGCAAGTGTAGACGAAGCCTTGAGCAGCTCTTTATCGTTCTTGCGTACTTTCATCCCCTGCAGCTTACGATATGCCGTTACATAATCTCCGCTTTCAAATGCTTCTCTGGATTCTTTTACCGGTAACGAATACCCAACGAGTGATGTTCCGAGAAATATAAGCGCCAGTAAAGACAACGCCAATATCCACATCATCATAACCGGTACCTTTGGCAATGGCGGCTCTTTTGGCATTTTATTCTTCTGCTTTGGTTTTTTCTCTTTCTTAGGCTTTGCCGCCTTTTTCGCTGCCTTTTCTGCTTTGGCAGCATCTTTTTCCTGTTTCTTTTGTTCTGCCGCTTCTTTTTTCTGCTGTTTCTTTAATTCTTTTTCCTGCTTTTTCTTTTCTTTCAGTACTTTCGGATCTGTCTCTTCATTTTTGCCCAATGCTGCTTTCGCCGCTTCATACTCCGCTGCTGCTTCCGGGTCCAGCTCCGCAGGCGTTCCAAACAGCATACGGGAAATCTTGCCAAAAAATCCGTTTTTATTTCTTTCTTTTTTCTTTTTTTCTCCGCCATCTTCCTCGCCAAGAGAAGATTCGTCAAAAGAAAAATCCGGCCCCATCGGCAGCGGATCGGCCTCTGCGTCCATCGCCTGTGTATCGCCGTCTTGTTCTTCTGTATTCAGAAGCTTATCAATCTCAGACAACGCTTCCTCGTCCGACTCATTCAAAATTTCCGTCAGGCTCTCACCCACAGACGACTGCGCTTCCTGCACAGCGCTGCTGTCATCGGACGGCTGTGTAACCCCGTTTTCCAATTCCTGTAAGATACTGTCAGCGTCTCCAAATTCGCCAAAAATATCTTCCAGTCCTTCCATACCTTTTGGTGCTTCCATTGATTTATCCTGTTCCTTTGCCATCTGTGAAAACACATCCTCTCCCATATCCGGTTCCGGCGTTTCCAAAGACACTGTCTGTGGTTCCTGTTCAAATGCCGCTGTAGCTGGTTCGTCCGGCATAGCTATCGTTTCCGAATCTTCCCTGAATAAATCTTCCAAATCCGCATCGAGCTGATCTGCCGTATCCATATTCACATCCTGCAGCGCTATCGTATCGTCTCCGTCTGCAGACGTATACAAATCTGCGTCTGCATCTCCATTCAGCTCTCTTTCAAATTCCGAAAGGAAATCATCGTCTGACTTTCCTCTGTTAATCTCGTCTTCAAATTCCCGCAGAAAATTTTCTTCCCGAATCTCGTCCAGCGCACTCTGCGTTTTCGACGGAAGATCGTTTTGTGTCTGATAAGATTCTTTTAAAGATTCCCTGTTCTGCTCAAAATCATTATCAAACTCATTTAACGTGTCTGTAACCGAAGTCAGCAGATTGTCCAGATAATCTTCACTTCTGCTCATGCAAACCTCTCCTTTTGTCTTTCTTACTTAAGCTACGCACGAAAAGTGAGAGTGCCGTAATGATCTCACCCACGGCCGCTCTCACTCTTTCACGAAATCGTAAGCTCTACGATCTGATTTTCTTATCGATCAGACCATCGATTGCTTCTACTAAAGAACCAATCTCCGGCTTGGTAAGCTGTGCATCTGCGCCAAGCGCCTCCCCTTTTCTCCTCATTTCATCATTCACCAGTGACGAGAAGATAATTAATGGAATTTGTTTTAATACATCGTCTGTTTTTGCCAGTTTTGTCAGACGATGGCCATCCATAATCGGCATTTCAATATCTGTAATAATACAGTGTACTTTATCAAACACGTTGCCGCTGTTTTTATAACCTACCAGCTTATCCCATGCTTCCTTACCGTTCATACACATAATGATATTTGTATAACCGGCTTTTTTCAAACTGTCAGTAATAAGCTTGCCAAGCAATGGAGAATCTTCTGCAACCAGAATAGGAGAATCATTTCTGTTGCGTTCTCCGAGCGCTTCGATATCAGAAACTTTTAATCCGGTTTCCGGACTGATATCCGTAACAATTTTTTCAAAATCCAATATTACAACGAGTTTATCTTCCAGTTTAATCACACCGGTAGAAACTCCTCCGTTTGATTCTTCGCCTCTCTCCGTATTAATTGTAGAATCCGGTTTGATAATGTCCGCCCAGGACACTCTGTGTATCCCAATCACCTGGTCAACATGGAATGCGATATTTAGTTTATTGAAATTTGTAATGATAAATAAACCTTCGTTATCCGTAACCGGCAGCCCAAGACATTTCTTTAAGCTGATGACTGTAATCATGGTATCACGCGGCATAAATATTCCTTCTACACTTGTATGTGCATTTGGAATTGGGGTGATTGGCTGATATGTAAGAATCTCACGTATTTTTGCGACATTAATCCCATAATGATTGCCATTTAATGTAAATTCCAATACTTCCAGCTCATTCGTCCCGTTCTCTAACAGAATGTTTGTATCCATAGCTAATTTCCTCCCGAAGCCATTCTCAAATTATATTTAGTATATCACACTATTTGCCAAATGGACATGTATTTTTTTACTTTTTTCAAAAAATAATGCTGTTAACGTTACTTTTCACACCCTGACCAGGCGCCCGCTGCCTAATCAGGACCAAAGAATGCGGCCTGCCTGTTAACAAAAAGAATCATACATGTTGTCAGCCTGCCAGATGTACCAGCGAAGCTTCTCCATTGACTGTAACTTCCAGATCCATGTTGTCCATCGACTTGATCGCGCCTTTTTTCACCTGGAAAATCAAGACTGTCCGCGCCTTTTCACCTGCCCGAATCTTACCCTGGTATGTTCCCAGATCATTCAATAAGATTGTCGTATCAGCAGATACGCTTACATCGCCATTCACTGTCAGCTGGAAGGAAGGCATTTTGGAAAGAATATCACACTCTGCTGTTTTACTTCCGCTGTTTTTAAGATTCACATGCAGGACTAATAGTTCATTCCCACTGCTTGCCCTGACCATATAGCTTTGTGATGCCTGATAAGAAGAGACAAGCTCATAGCTGCGGTAAACAGCATTGATCCCACTAAGCTGCAGCGCCTTCTTTAATGACACATAACCTGTATTTGGCTGCTCTCCTGAAGGATTTGGCCGGCCTTCATTTTGTGAGGAATTTGGCTGTTGAGACTGACCGGTCTGATTCGGATCCTTATTTTCCCTGTCATCCTCTGTCTGCTGTCCGAGTTTTCTCAGCCTTTCCTTCTCTTCCTCTTCTCTTTGCCTGCGCCGTTCCAAAGCCTCTTTTTCTCTTAGTTCTTTGAGCGCTTTTAGTACCGCTACATCCTGAATCCCTTCTGACTGCCTTTTGTTAAATTTGGAAACAGCATGTGCAGAATAATGTACAATTACCGCTTCTTCTTCCTCTGTTAATTCATAAATCCGATCACCGCAGCCGCAGGCTGTGATAGAAACCGCAAGCGCAAGTGCGCTCGCTGCTAACCTGTTCTTCTTCATCTGCTTACTCCCGTGTACTAAATATACAGCCGTTTACACAATCTAAGTTACAGGTCAGACAATCCGACCCGTTACCAATCCAAACTGCTGTCTGAACATACGCATCTTCTCATATTTGATATGCTTATTCTTTATGTTAACATTTTTAAGGCAATTAAGCAATGCTTTCTTTTGGAAATTCTTCATTCTTTGTATCCAATTCTATCCAAAACTCCACACCGCCGTCCCGATTACAAACTCCGCACTGTCTGTTTAACGAATCCATAATCGCTTTTACGATCGATAGCCCAATGCCGCTGCCTCCATATTCCCTCGTTCTGGCCTTATCTACCTTATAAAATTTAATCCAGACTTTATCCAGATCTTCTTCCGGTATCGGATCTCCGGTATTAAATACGCTCACCCGCACACAATCTTCCTTTACCGTATAGTATATATGAATCTGTTTGTCATATAACGCATAATGGATGGCATTGCTTAAAAAGTTTGTAACCACCTCTTCGACTTTAAATTCATCGGCCCATACATACATCGGACAGCTCTGGTCAAAAGTTACCGTAATATCGTTTTGCTGTATCAATATGGATGCTGCATTCACCACACCGGAAATCAGCTCTGTCAGGTCAAACCGCTCCATAGATACGGCATCGTCCCCAAACTCCAGATGGTTTAGCGTCAGCAGCTTTTTTACCATCTGATTCATTTTGTCCGCCTCATCCATAATGACTTCACAATAAAATTCCCGGCTCTCGGCATCGTCATTAATATATTCCTGCAGCCCTTCCGCATATCCCTGGATCA
This sequence comes from uncultured Eubacterium sp., assembly GCA_910584595.1. Lineage (GTDB taxonomy): Bacteria > Bacillota > Clostridia > Lachnospirales > Lachnospiraceae > Eubacterium_J. Next base: position 37,633 of record CAJUBQ010000016.1, on the reverse strand, counting down.
ATGCCAACGGCGTTTTAAGCTCATGCGATACGTTAGATAAAAACTCTTTGCGCATTTCATCCACCTGCGTCTTACGCTCATTATCCATCAGCAATTCGTTATTTGCGCTTTTTAACTCGGAAATCGTACGCTCCAGCTTCGCAGACATCTCATTCATATGTGCGCCAAGAAGGTCTATCTCATTCTGATGCTTTCTGGGCATATATTTTGCTTCAAAATCCAGTTCGGTCATTCGTGTGGATAATTCTGTCAATTCCAAAATCGGATTGGTTATTCTGCGTGTAAGAATACCGGCTATCACAGCTCCACAGACTACGGCAATCCCTCCTATCATAAATAAAAACCGATTGGTCAGATTACTGCTCTCATGAATGCTTTCCAGCGCCGAACGCGCGATAATCAGTTTGCCGTCAGACAATACTCCCCACATCACAAGATAATCCGATTCCATACGCATATCCTGACGCTTTTGAATCACATAGCTCTTTGGCGACGTCTCACTGAAACTGATTAAAAGCTCCATAAAATATTTTAACATCGTCTGCGTATCACTGACAGAAGAGCGCACAATGGTCTGGTCAGGATTAATAATCATAATTGTCAGATTGTTATACACACAAAGACGCTCAAATTCAATATCAAATTCCTCACTGTCCAGCGTGCCGTTTTGAGCCGCCGCATTGATTTTATGATAACTGTTGGATAAGATTTTTGATTTGTTCCACACATAATACTGGCCTAAGAACAGCGTATTTAAAATCAGGCAAAGCAGCACCGTACCTGCTGCCAAAGCAATCATTGCAAATGCTACCTGCCTTGTTAATGAATATTTTCCGAACGGATCCGTCTGTTTTTTATCAGCAAACTCTTTGTGAATAAACTCTTTATGAATAAACTCTTTCATAGGCATCCTAAGCCCTGCCTTCATTTACTTCAAACTTATAACCCATTCCCCAGATCGTTTTAATATAATCGCCTTTGGCTCCCATCTTTGACCGGAGTTTTTTCACATGGGTGTCAATCGTTCTGGCATCTCCAAAATAATCGTAATTCCATACATGATTTAATATTTTTTCACGTGACAGCGCAATGCCCTGATTTTCCACAAAATACGACAACAGCTCAAACTCCTTATAGCTTAGTTCCATGCGCTGCCCATCTACGGTTACGAGATGCGCTGCCTTATCAATCACGATCCCACCGGTTTCTACTGCCTGTCCCTCCATCAGCTTATTGGAACGCCTCAAAATAGCTTCCACACGCGCCACCAGTATCTTTGGGCTAAACGGCTTGGATATATACTCATCCACGCCAAGCTCAAAGCCAAGCAGTTCATCACTCTCGTCACCTTTTGCTGTCAGCATGATAATCGGCACTTTGGAATTTTCACGAATTTCCTTGCAAACTTCCCACCCATTCATTTTGGGCATCATAACATCCAGAATAATCAACGCTATATTCTTTTCCTGATAAAACACATCCAACGCAGCTTCTCCATCTCCTGCTTCCAATACTTCAAAATCCTGTTTTACAAGGAAATCCCGTACAAGCTTGCGCATTCTGCTCTCATCATCCACTACAAGAATTTTTAATTTTTCCACTTTTATTCCCTCACTTTTCCGTGTAAAAATATATCTGACGCTGTTTTAACAATTGCGATCTGTTACCTTATTCTAACCTTATTTTTACACTATATTAGCACAGGTTTATGAAAAAACTGTGTGCGTCACTCAAATTCCTGCAGTTCTTTTTTCTCCTCGTCATCCAGTACCGTATCGAAATCCAGCTCCAGCTCCTGCTCCTCTTCCCGGATTGCTTTTTCCCGCTGCGTAAGCTGCTGTTCCCATTGTGCATAACGATCCTGAATTTTCTTTTCATAGTTTAAAATCGTCGTCTGTCCGCTTGTAGCTGTAATTAAAAACATAAGCAAAATAGATACGACAAATGCAAAATTTGCAACCATGGACATCCGCAGCTTATTTTGCTCTTTTTCCAGCCGCCTGCTCCAGCGGTCTGATATTCCGCGTGTGTCACTGACTACCAGATGATCCGCAATCGGAATCGGTCTGATCTCCTCATTGCGGATGCCCGGTATCGTCTTTAAATATTCCTGCAGTTCCTTCAAATATGCATAGCCGACCGGCGTCTGGAACATTCTCTGCTGCAGCAGCTTATGATATACGTTAAATACCTGATCCGGTTTGGACATATCTGTCCTTGCCTTGACATACCGTACGCCTTCTGCTTCGGTCCTGGCCTGTTTTGCCATGTTTTCATCTGTAAAGGAATATCCTTCTACTACAATTACATTTCCCATAAAGACTCCTTAGAGATAATTATGTCGTTGGAATATCCGTCGCGCCTGACATATCCGGTTCTGCTGCCTGCGGTTTACGCATTTCTATAATGTAAAAATACGCTCCGTCCTTTTCACGAATGCAAAATTCCTGTTTTAAATGCAGATTTTCATGCAGCCGCAAATATTTTTTTGTCATTCCGTTCTCATTGCAAAACATAAAAATCCTGCCGCGCTCTTCCAACAATTCCTGCACTTTTTCAAAAAATGCCTGATAAAACTCATCCTGCTCTTCTTTTGTCTTTTTCCCACGCACAGGAAAATCTGCCCAGATTTCATGAAATTTCTGCTCATGCGTAAAATCAAAGAAGCTTTTCTGTACAAAGTTAATATTCATATGGGCAATACCGGCATTCTCTCTCGCACCCTGAATAGCGTCGCCGAAAATATCCAGCGCATAAGCAGAACGTACGCCAAGCGCATAGATACGCTCCATCAGCAATGTCCCTGTGCCGCAAAATGCGTCCAAAACTCTGGCATGTTCTACCAGCCAGTTGGATGCGAGTTCTGTGAGCAGCGCCGCCAAAGATGGATGCATGGAAGCAGCCGTCGTATACTTACGATAAGCAAACCGTTTCATTGGAATCGTAAACAATTTCATACATGGATAAAATCCACCGTTTCTGTTCTGCACAAGCCGCAGCTCCACTTCATAATGTTCTGTAGAGTTTACTAAAAAATGATGCGTCCGCTGTTCGATCTCTGCAGCCAGTTTTTTCGCAAACATGCTTTTTTTATCAAGCGGCATCGATCCTCGGATCTCCAACCGGAAATAAAATGGCGCTTCCCCTTCATGAAGCTCTGACAAAATTCTTTTCAGATTCGACTTTGCTAATTCTTTTGCGATAACATTCGGCTGCGGAGGCAGATTTTTTTCACAGCGCAGCGTAAATAGAATCTCGCGGAACGTACGGATATTTAACGCCTCACGAATATTTCCGCCTACAACCTGTACACCCATGGGAATCATTCGCGTTGCGCCGCTTTCTACCTGTACGCCGGTCGTATCCTGATAATTTTTGATGGTCGTCAAAATAAAATCTCCTGGCTTATCATACCCGATAAACGGATGCCGGCTGATACCTCCGTCAAATTGGATGACCAGTCTGCGCAGCTCTTTTAATTCATCCTGAATATGCTTTTTTTCTTCTTCCGCAGGTTCATAGGCCAGCAGCTTTTGGTAGTGTCTCTTAATCTGCGTCTCATAAGCTCTGCAGTCCAGCTTTTGAATCGCAGATAAATAAGCGCCTTTGACAAAAAGCTGCGTTTCTGACACATATGCCTCCCATAATTTTTCGATGCTTTCCTGGCTTTGCAGCAGACCAAGTATCAACGCTGCATTTTTGCGTATTTTTGCATCCTCATCCTGCAAAAATGATGCGATCAGCTCATCATCCTCGGTCATAGACAGATATTCTTCCAGCGCCCCTTCTTCCTTTAACATCTGTTTTAGCTGAATCAGATTATTTCGGACATCGCTGCCCTGCTTTAAGGCTTCGTATACTTTTTGCATATGTCTCTCCTATTATTTTGCTAAAATATTTTGCTAAAATACTCCATAGATCTCTAAATATTCCTGCACATCTGCAAGAAACTGCTCCCACGCCGATGGAAAATCTACAAAATACTTTGGACACGCCTTACCGGTAACATCGAAATGGCGAATCACATCTTTTGTCTCCAATTGAAAATGTTCCACCAGCCATGCCGTCAGATGAACCGCAGCATCATATGTCGCCTGATTAAACTTCCCTGTATCGTCTTCGATACAACATTCAATGGAAATGGTATCCTTATTGCGCTCATTGGAAGCATATGCAATCTCAGTGCTTGGTATACACTGTACAATCGCTCCATCCAGGCCGATCACAAAATGGCTGCTCGCCTTTGTCACATGCGAATCTTTCAATCCTTCAAAATAATTACGATTTGCAAGCGCATCTGTGCTGGGATTTGCAGTATAATGTATCACAACCCCCTTCACTTTTTTCAAAGCAGCCGCCGGCCTGGAATACTCATTGACCGTCAAAAGCTCCACATCCAGTTTCGGTCTTGGAATCCTGCCTTCCTGACCCTGTAAGACCTGTCCGTTCCTTTGATTTTTTCCGGCATTGTATCTGTTTTGGCACAGTCGGTTCAAAATGACTGCAAACAAAACAACAGCAAGCATTCCGGAGAAAATCACCGTCATTTTTAATGCGGACTGCTGACGGTTTTTGTTTTTCTTTTTCTTCGCATTTGTACTTGTATTTTTATTCATCCGGGCTGTCCATTTCTTTTGCGTGAGTTTGCTTTTTATATTATTTACTATAAACAACTTTGTCGAATTATGCAATGCAAAATTATTTTTAACCTTATATGGCAGCAAAATATGTTTCTATGATCTGCAGCGTTTCTGTTAACAGCTCTTTTGTATGCGCAGCGGATAAAAACATCGCTTCAAACTGGGCTGGAGCCAGATAAATTCCATGTGCAAGCAGATAGCGGCAATATGCTGCATACGCATTTGTATCTGATGTTTTCGCACTTTCGTAATCTGTCACTGCCTGGTCTGTAAAAAACAGACATCCTAAAGAACCAATATGGCTGACCTGATACGGCAGCCCTGCCTTTTGTATGATATGGCCAAGCTGTTCAAAAAAGCTGTCCGCGGCTTCCTGCAGCCGGTCGTATATCTGCGGACTGTCCTTTAACAGCTGCAGCATCGTATAACCTGCCGCCATTGCAATGGGGTTGCCGCTTAATGTTCCGGCCTGATAGACGTTTCCCAAAGGCGCTACCACTTCCATCACGCATCGTTTTCCTCCATAAGCGCCAACCGGCATTCCAGCGCCGATAATCTTGCCAAAAATCGTCAGATCCGGCGTTACGCCAAACACACGTTGCGCGCCGCCTGCACTTAAACGAAATCCGGTAATTACTTCGTCAAAAATCAAAAGGGCTCCATATTCGTTGCAAAGCCTGCGCAGCCCTTCCAAAAATCCGGGCTGTGGAAGCACCACACCCATATTTGCCGCAACCGGTTCTACAATAACTGCCGCTATCTGCTCCCCTTCACGCATAAAATGTGCTTTTACACTATCTAAATGATTGTATTGGGCCAAAAGCGTATCTTGCGTACATCCTTTTGGCACGCCGTCACTGTCCGGAACCCCCTGTGTCAGCGCCCCGGAACCGGCCTTTACCAGCATAGCGTCAGAGTGACCATGATAACAGCCTTCAAATTTTATAATTTTATCTCTGTGCGTATATCCTCTTGCAGCACGTACCGCACTCATAACAGCCTCGGTTCCTGAATTGACCATACGCACCATTTCAACAGAAGGCGCCATTTCACAGATCAGTTCCGCCATATCTGTTTCTATTTTTGTCGCTGCGCCATAGCTAAGCCCCCGTCCACATGCTTCTACCACACTTTTGTAAATATCCGGCTGATTGTGCCCTAACAGCATCGGCCCCCAGGAGCCCACATAATCGATATAACGGCATCCGTCCTCATCCCACAGATATGGCCCGTCTGCTCTTACAATAAATCGCGGCGTATCCCCTATCGAAGCAAACGCACGCACCGGAGAATTCACACCGCCCGGAAGATATTGTTTTGCTTTTTGATATAATTGTCTGGAACGTTCTGTCATCCTTAACCAAATCTCCCTTCTTTTTTGTATTCCGCAAGCTCTTTTGCAAAATAGCTGATATAAATATCCGCGCCTGCCCGATAAGCGCAAACCGCTGTCTCTATAACAATCGCTTCTTCCTGCATAAAGCCGGCAGCTGCCGCGGCCTTTATCATTGCATATTCGCCGCTGACACTGTAGGCAGCCACCGGAACCTCTGCCGCATCACGTATTTCTCGAATCAAATCCGCATAAGCCATCGCCGGCTTAACCATTACAATATCCGCGCCTTCTTCCACATCCAAAGCAGCTTCTTTCAGCGCTTCTCTGCGATTATGGTAATCCATCTGATAAGCTCTGCGGTCGCCAAATGCAGGCGCCGAATCTGCCGCATCACGAAACGGTCCATAAAAAGAAGATGCATACTTTACCGAATATGCCATAATCGGCAGATTTTCAAATCTGTTTTTATCCAAAGCCCTTCGGATCGCTGCCACCCTGCCATCCATCATATCTGACGGTGCAATCAGGTCAGCTCCGGCCTGCGCCTGTGATACTGCTATGCGCGCCAGATATTCCAGCGTCCGGTCGTTATCTACTTCTTCCCCACACAAAATGCCGCAATGCCCATGCGATGTGTATTCGCACATGCACAAATCCGTGATACAATACAGCTGTGGAAAATCCCTCTTTGCCTTTTGCAGGGCACGCTGGATAATCCCATCTTCAGCATAGGCGCCGCTTCCGGTATTATCTTTATGCTTTGGAATGCCAAAAAACATAACAGAAGATACGCCTGCATCCAATAGCTGCGACAGCTTTTCACCCATACGGTCTATGCTCCAACGATACTGGCCCGGCATAGATGGAATTTCTTCTTTTTTATTTATACCCTCGATGATAAAAATTGGATAAACCAAAGAAGACACATCCATGCGTGTCTCGCGCACCATCTTACGAAGTAACGGATGCATTCGCAAACGTCTCGGCCTTTTCATCAATTCCATCCTGTTTGCCTCCTTTTTTCACTCAGCTGTACGGCCTTCTCTGCCATACTTTCTACCGTTTCTGTTTCCGCTATATGCACGCGCATACCATAAGCCAATGCCTGATCCGCTGTCATCTGCCCAATACAGACTGCGCACATCTTTGTATAATCCGCTCCTTCTGTCAGCTGTACGAACCCACGTACGGCAGAGGAGCTTGTAAACATCACCATATCTATCATACCCTGATCTATCATCTGTTTCATACAGACGTTATCCTCATACTCCATATCCGGCTGTTTTTGCACTTTACACGGTTTTGTATAAATCGTGTCATAAATCGCAAGATCTGTCACTTTAATCTGCTTATCACCCTGTATGATGTTAACCAGTTCCGGATTTCCCATAGCCGAACGAAGCAGCAGCGCCCGGCTGCCTTCGGCTGCCGACTCATGAATTAACTTCCCAAGCGCTGCGCTGTTATACCGTTTTGGCATCAGTTTCGGGCGCAAGCCGCGCTTTTGCAACGCTTCTTTCGTTGCATTGCCGATAACAGCCAGTTTCACCGCGCCAATGCAGCGGACATCCATCTCCATCCGGTCTAACAGTTCAAAAAAATAATCTACACCCGCAGGAGAAGTAAAAACCATATATTCATACTTCGAAATCTCAGACAATATTTCTCCAAGCTGCTCCTCGCAATTCCTGATCTGCGTATCAATCGAAGGCATTTCCATGACTTCGGCGCCAAGCTGCTGTAACGTCTGTGCGAATGCTTTACTGCGCGTCCTTGGCCTTGTGACAACAATTCGGCTCCCGGACAGAGGCAGTTTTTCGCGCCAGGCATATCGTCTCCCGCAAGCTGCTGTTTTCCCAATCACAATAACGGCAGGAGCTTTCAGATTCCTTTGGCATACTTCCTCCTCCAGCTGCGCTAAATCCGAAATAACGCTTCTGTGCCTTGCGCCGGTACCCTGCTCAATAACCGCAGCCGGTGTATCAGGGGACATTCCTGCCTGTAAAAAGCCTGAAACAATCTCATGCAGCGCAGACATCCCCATTAAAAATACATACGTGCCTCCTGCACGCAGCAACGCCTGAAAATCAATATCCAACGGCTCATCCTGCTTTTTATGTCCTGTTAAAATATGCACTCCGGAGGACACCCCCCGGTATGTAACCGGAATTCCTGCATACGCAGGGACAGCCAGCGCAGATGTAACACCCGGCACAATCTCATAAGGAATCTGATGTTTTATGAGCAGTTCCAGCTCTTCCCCGCCTCTGCCGAATAAAAACGGATCCCCACCTTTTAATCGTACCACCAGCCTGCCCATTTGCGCCTGCTCTAAAATGAGCTGATTGATCTCCTCCTGCTTTGCCGAATGCCTGCCGGCACGTTTCCCTACCGGTATTTTTTCCGCTGTCTGCGGAATCATAGAATAGATCCCCGGCCCGATCAGCGCATCATAGATAACCGTCTGCGCCCGTTTAAGCACACACAAGCCTTTGATCGTCAAAAGCCCCGGATCCGCCGGGCCTGCACCGACAAAATACACTTTTCCAGTTTTTTCAACCTGGTCCGGCTTTTTATTTGAATCATTCATCATGCGAATTTCAAATCCTTTCCAAAATGTAGTCCTGTTTGCAAAAGCGATGAAACATGAATTTTTACAGTCATTTGCAATTCAAATTATATCATTTTTTTCAATGAATTCAAGTCTTTTACAGCTCACGAAAGTCAAAACACACCAAAATAAAATTCCAGTCTTGATTATTTTCTCAGACGCTTTTATACTATATTTTAAAGGACATTATTATGCAAAGCAGGAGGAGGCCACTATTGAAAACGATCCAAACAGCTGTCATTACAAATTCCATCCGTCGCTTTTATCAAAAGCGGCTGTTTCTGCCTGCCTTTTATCTGCTGTTTCTGACAATTGTATGGTTTGCAGCTCCAATATCACAATTAGTTTTTCCTCACCAGCTATCGTCTGAGGTCCCCTTTCGCGAACTGCGCAACAATCGTTCCCGTTATATTCAGACTACTCTTACAAATCTGCATTTTACCGGATACATACAAAAGATTCTGGGCTATACAAACGGCTATTATTACTATACGTTTCAGGACGGCCAGTGTATTTTCGTTCTGTTAGCGCCTGCCACCTGTAAAAAAGGCTCCCCGGACATTGAACGTCTGCAAGTGCGTGTTCACGTCATTCGCCATTTTGAAGAATATAACACACTCACACATATGCTTGCCGAAGATTTAAACTGGACAGACTCAGGAATTCGCAGTCGTGCGCCGGATTATCTGCTAAGTGAACCGGGTTTTCATAAATTTCTTTCTTTATTGCTGCTTGGATTTTATTTTGCAAGCGGAGCATATGCGTTGGCTAATATTTTTATGTCTGCCATTTGCATTCTGTTTCCGATCTTTGCACCGGCCTGTCAAAAACTCCGATTATATGGCAGCCCTGAAAAACTGCTCATGCAGGCTGAAGAGGAACTTGCCTCCTGTTTCACTCAAAAGCAAGTATCATCAGAGGAAAAAATGTTTCTTACCACTGATTTTTTTCTCTTACTTTCTGAAAACCAGATTGTAATTATGCCTGTTCAGGAAATCATTGAGGCTTATAAACGTTCTACCCTGCACAGGTTTTTTTGGCATCCTTCGTATATCTCTCATACATTGCTGATTACAGCAAAACGGCACGTCCATATTCAATGCAAAAATATGAAGGAATCTGATATTGACCGTATGATACATGCATTGCAGTCGTCCAAACATCAGATACCTATCGGTTTGCATAAAAAGAAGCGCCAATAAATACAAAAAACTTACTCCATTTACAGCGTCAGACGAAATGCTGCAAGTGGGGTAAGTTTATTAGATTTTTATGTGAAACTAAAAAAGATTTTTAAAAAATTGAATGATGGCATCCAGCAATTGTTTGAAAAATGCTGCAATTTTACTCAAAAAACCGCTGCTGCTCTCCATTTCCTTTATAGAATCATAAATAGATCCTGCCTGTTCCAGCAGGCTGTCAATATTGATATCCAAAGAACCAATCTTTTCCATCAGCGCAGTGATACGTTCTTTTTCGCTGTCACTCAATGAAATTTCAAATTTATCACATGCTTCTGATATTACCTCCTGGATTTTTTCTTTACTTTGCAGACCTCCTTCTACCACTTTCTGCTTTACATACGCAATAAATTCTTCTGTCTGCACATCCTCTCCAAGGCTTTCGTTTAATTCACCGGTTACTACGATCTCATTCATGGCCGCGTCCAGACTTTCCGTATCAATGGCTTCCTCTTCCATATCGGCATATGCTTTCATTGCACCGATCAAAGCAGCTGTTCCGGATAGCGGAAAAGGTCCTGCTATCATAACATCTGCGTCTTCCAACCCGGCTGTCGCCAACGCATTTTTGTACATCCCGATCGTACAGTAGGAAATATTTTTCGTAGATATATGGATACCGTCACCTTTCTCACGCTTTACAATCACGACCGAAGATAACGCCCTTGTTCCAATAACAGAAGCATCTAGATAAGCATCCAAATACTGGTGCTCTTCTTCATTCGTCACAGTCACAACCTGATACTGATCCAAATTGCCCGGATCGATACCCATCAAATTTAAAACCGTATTTTTCTGCTCCTGATTCAAATTCGCACCAAGCGCAAGATACGGTTTATCTTTTTTTGTAATGACAACATGGTCATCCTGCTCATCCTCGATCGTAATATCGGCGCTTACTTTCGTATCATTCTCACTGATATTGGCATTAACCTGCGGGCGTTCCTTATTTGTGTCTTCTGCTCCCGCTGCATTTTGTCCGCTTTCATCCGGCTGTATGCCTTGCTCTGTACCTGTCGCCTGAGATCCCTGATCTGCATCATCCGGCTGTTCCTTTTGACTCGCACCGTCCGGCTGCACGTCTCCGTTTGCTTCATCTGACTGTGTATTTTCGTCTGTATCCTGCATTTGTACATTTTGTCCGGTTTCCGTAGAATCAGTCTCATTTACAGATGTATTGATCTGTATATCGGCGCTGCCAAACAATACGCAGCCATCCGCCTCATGCATCGCAGCTGCCCGGACATCGCTGCCTGCCGCCAGACTGACCATACCCGCAAGCAGCAAAGCCAGATATTTTTTCCATTTTTCATTTTTTCCAGCCATTCCAGCCATTCCTTTCCATTTCCTATTTCTGCATCCGCTTTTTACACCACTGATAAATATCTTCAAATACCTGTTCTCTATCTGTTTCCTGCAGAATCTCATGACGATCGTTTTCGTACAGCTTCATTTTTACATCACGGATTCCCGCCTGACGATACTGGGCATATGCCTTTTTAACGCCTTCTCCAAAATTTCCTACCGGGTCTTCTTTCCCCGCTATAAAAAATACCGGGAGATTTTTTCGGATTCTGCGTATATATTTCATCTGATTCGCATACCGTACGGTAGAAAACAGTCCATAATAGCCATTTACCGTAAAAATAAACGTACAGCGTGGATCGTTATAATATGCCCTTACGCTTTCTTCGTTTTTCGAAAGCCAGCTTCTTGCCGGTTCTGCTCCGGTTTTATCAAATTGTGCATACGATTTGCCGAAAGCTGCATTGGTAAGAAAACCGCTGCGATAATGACCGCCGCGAAACGTACGAATCAAACCACAGACAAACATTCCAAAACAAGTCGCTATGTCCGGCTGGCTTCCGGTGCCGCAAATAATAGCGCCTGTCACCTCCTCGCTATGCAGCGTCAAATATCTGCGCAACAGAAAGGAACCCATGCTGTGTCCGAGAATAAAATATGGACAATCCGGATACTGGCTGCGTATAATACGAGTCACCTGAAAAATATCTGCAACAACTGTCTCAGATGGTTTTTTCTCCGTAAAGTATCCCCATTCCGATTCTTCGCTGACAGACGCCCCATGTCCCAAATGATCGTGACCAACAACTAAAAACCCCCGCTTAGCCAAATAAACAGCAAACTCATGATATCGTTCAATATATTCCACCATTCCATGCGATATCTGCATTACCGCACGTACGTTGCGATTGGCGGGCAGCCATTTTACAGCATGTATTTTCGTCTTTCCATCCTTTGACAAAAATTGAAACGTTTCCTGCATGACATGCTCTTTTGTCTCCTCTTCACTCATAGTTTTTTCATTATCCATCAGGCTTTGCACCTTTCCTTTCCTGCAAAAATCAGCAGCCCTTCAGCCTCGCATACTTTCAATCAATTGATCTACAATATGCTCCAGCTCCTTACGCGCCTCCTGCTCACTCATAAAGCTGTCTCCGATCCGTTCAATATCTGATAACGTTTGGCGCTGCAATGCATCAATATGCTGACTGCTTTGTGACAATTTTTTTATATAATCCGATATCGCTGCGGCCTTTTCCAAATAATGACGTTCTGCTGCTCTTGTACAAATCTCATCTTGCTGCGTAATGTTCTTGGAAAGCCTTGAAATAGACAGATTAGTATCCTTACCGGCTTTCATCAGCGCCGCTACCTGCTCATCGATCTGACGAATCCGCTTTTCCAGATCATTTAATTGTCTGTTCACAGTTGCCGCAGCACGCTCATAAGCGCTGGACAGCATACGCACATCTTCTGCAGCTTCCACAAAACTCTTGCCGCTGTCACCCATACGACCTGCCTCAATCGCACAATTTAAAGAAGAAACCGTCATCTGCTTTGCATATTCCATCATATGATCGACTTCTGCATGTATCGCTTCTGCATCGCTTTTCAAAGCTGTTTTAGTCTCCTGCAGCACAGTAACCGGCTCGATACTGTTCTTATTTTCTTCCACAATCACTGCCATCTGCTCGATCTGCCTGCCTGCTACTTCCTGTAGTTTCCTCTTGTCCTGCTCTTCATCTTCCATCTGTCCGCGCATACTCGTCAGCTCCATGGCAAGCTGTTCCAGCGCTTTCATACTCTCCCCGGCTTCTTCCAACGTATCATATGACTGGCTTACGATTTTAGTCAGTTCCTTATCCATCTCTCCCTGAGCTGTAATCTGAGATTCAAAATGCGGCAGCATCTGTTGTGTATAATTCTGCACATTGCTCACCTGCATTTGCACATCTTCCAGCTGATACCGGGTCATATTTAGTTTTTCCTCTAATTCTCTCGTCAATTCCTGTTTTTTTCCGAACACGGTATAAAATCCCCCTGCTGTAATAATTGGCCTGGATTCAGAAAACATATTTGCATGGCCTACGCGTACATTATAACCTTCTTTCCTTTTGAAATCAACTAAAAGCAAGTGCATTTTATTGAATGAACAGACAAAACTCCGGCTCATTGCAGAAAGCATGCTTCCAAATGAGCCGGAGTTCTTATAGATTTTTGAATTATGGTGTTATATCAAAAAGCAGTAATTTTTTATGAAAACTTCCATTTTTTTCAGCTTTATCTCTCCGAACAGACTCCAGTTCTGACAATGCCACACCTTTAAATTGTGAAATTGCATAAATAACTTCTAAAATATCAGCCAGTTCTTCAACATCTTTACTTTCTAAATATTCATTCGTTTCTTCAAGCAGTTTGATCTCTAATTGCTTTATATATTCCTCATCAGATAAAACACGAGTATGAGGCACATGTCCATCTTTCATAATAATTTCCGGAATATTGTCCCTAACCAGCTTCTCTTTCATAAAATTCCTCCTCTCGTATAATAAGTATTTCAATATTTACACTTATTTGAGTGTTTGCTCCTAAATCTCCCCGCTTTGTTGCTTCTTTTGTCATTATATATGATTATGTGATCAGATTCAACCACATGAAAAATCGGGATTTATCTGCAGCTTTTCAACAGTCTTAATCATATTGTTTTTTCTGTAATCTTTGTGCCAGTCCCATTCGCCGTAGTGATATATATCACAGATTAGCTTCCGAAAGAATTGTGATTGTGCACTCGCTTTCTCCACAATATATAACTCTCCGTTGACGTCCTGATAAAACAAATATGACTTTCCTGATTCAGCACATTTTTTTAAATCATGCATGGAGTCAAGCATCACTACCATAGAAGCGTTTTTCTTTATAACCGGCAATATCGAACCATCCACTGGCACCAAATGTACATGTGCATGAATGACCGATGCGGAACTCACTTTAGAAAATCGTCCAGTTCCGTGTTCAAATGCGATCACTTCCTTCTGATATTGTTTTTTTAAAATCTCAATCAATTTTTGCTTTAAAACCAAAAATTGATCCATAACATTCTTTTCAAATTCACCCGCACTTAAATAATGTTTTTTAGGAATCACTAGTAAATGTCCTTCCACCAACGCTCCCACACTAACAATTACATAAAATGTATCATCCTCATATATTTTTCTCTGCAAAATATTCTCCTGATTCCTAATCGGAATAATATTATTTCCCTCATTACAAAATTTACAATTTTCCATATTTCAGCCTTTCTAACATCATCATGTATCTTGAAGCACTACGATACAACGTGAAATCCATTTAAATTTGCAATTAGACGCTTCCAAAATGAGCTATAACATCTTTGTCATTTTCAGTATCCCAATCAATAAATTCTAACTTACCATTTTGAAATCGAAAATCCAAACTAAAATTTTTAATTCCTATATTTGTCAGGCAATCAAATAAAAAATCAATTTGTTCTCTTTTTCTTTCAATCTCCTGGCATATTTGGATAGTTACCTTATTCATCCCGTTACTTCCATATTGATCGCCACTTTGTTTAAATCTTGTACTCCACCTGTATCTTACATAATTATAATCATTCATCTCTTTTTCATATTTCTTCTCAAAATGAGACTCAATTTTCTCTACACTTCTCGGAATGTCATTCTCAACAATCTCTAAAATATGATTTTCAACTCCATTTAACTGTTCTATGCAAAAGCGTCCAGAATAATTCTCTCTTGCGTCCGCCCGATTTGTACAAACCCAAATTTCCGAATATGACTCTTCCCTACTCAGTCGTTCACAAACATGATTTACATCTGTTTCTTCTTTTATTACGATATTTCTTAAATAAAATTCATGCTTGAGTGGCACTAAAATAATAATAAAATAAAGTCTTTTTGTTTCTTTCTCTTGTCTTTTTTGATTCACTATAAAAGCCATTACCTCGTTTATTTGATTTTTATCAAATATAGAAATATTTTGTCTAAAACTTTCTGCATCGCGAAGATGAAAATCTATAAGAACCTGCTGTTTGAACCTTTTAAAACTTTTCTCCATCTTGTTCTCCAACTGCTATGTATTAATAAATCCGAATCTCATGATATTCAAAAGGAATTACTGAGATATTATGATTTACCATGATAATCGTACCATCCGGACGATATTTCTGAATACCGGTGAGAATCTTTTGCTGATTCCATTCATCTATTGCTGATAACGCTTCGTCTAATACCAAAATTTGCGCATGGTTTATAAGCGCCCTGGCAATGGCAATCCGTTGCCTTTGTCCCCCTGAAATATCAAGCCCATATTCTCCAATAACCGTATCCAGACCTTCTGGCAGCGATAATATATATTCCTTTAAATTAACAATTTCTAATACTTCAAAAATGACTTCATCCGAGTTCTCTTTTCTTCCTAACACAATATTATTTCGAATCGAATCACAAAAAATATATGGATTTTGTCGAACAACTGCTAACTTTGAAAGCCAGCTGTTGATACTGATTTCACTTAGCGCAAACCGACTATTGATTACAAAGTCTCCATTGACAGGACAATACTCGCGGATAAACAGTTTTATCAACGTAGACTTTCCTTTGCCGCTTTCACCTGCGATCAGATTTATACTGCCCATCTGAATCTCACCGCTTAGATAATTCAAAATATTCTTCTTTCCATCATAAGAAAAAGAGATCTCGTTTAACTTCACTTCTGTTACGTCTTCGGACATTAAAATCCCACGATCTAAATCTATTTCCTGAATCGTCTCTATCGTATCCCGTATTTTTTCAATTCTTGCCAAAAGTGAAACTAATTCTGAAAGATAGTTGTTCACCAGCCGAAATAATTCTGAAAACTGGCTCATATATTGATACCCGACAAAAAAAGCTCCTATCGACAGAAATCCATCTGCAACATCTTTGTATAAAAAAAATATACCAACGATCAAACCGGCCCATTTGGAACACGAAGTAATGATTTCAGTCAGATTACTGCATGTGATAGATTTTCTAACAGCACAAATGTATTTGTTATACAATCGTTCGATCAGCTGTACAAAATTTTCCTGATAACTATAATTAACAATTTCTCTTAATCCGGAGCTGCCTTCTTCAAACTTTATAAAAAGGTTATGACGTCTGTTTATCATATCATTTTCTATTTGCTTCATGACTGGCAGCATTTTTTTCATAACTAAAACATAAGCGCCATTCATAATGACAAGCAAAAATAAAACCTTGACGTCTATGAAACAGAGCACGATAGCTATCATACAAAATTTTATAATATCAATGAACTTGAAAGATACCAAAAACAGCTCATTCGCTAAATTGTCTATATCGCCAAAAACAGCTTCCCACCTTGCCAGCCTTTCCTTGTCGTAATCACTTATTTTACTCAGCTGTATTTTTTTATGCAAATCAGAAGTGATTTTCCGGCAAATATGAAAAGATATTTTTTGAAAATACGTTCCCCCGATATAAAACATGATACCGCTCATCATGTACATCATCGATAAAAAAATAACACGTAACAAAACGATCGAAAAATCATCATTTTTTAAAAAACTGTCGACAATTCCTTTTTGTGAGCCTGTCTTTAAAATCTCTATCACTGCTGTAAACGCTATAAGCAGCATGCCAACAACGATACTTCTGCGCTTTTCCATTGTATAACCAAGCAGCCATTTTATTGTTTTCATCATTTCACATACCATGCATTTTATGAAATACATCTTCTCCTGATTTCTATTTATATATAGACGGCGATTAATGATCGCCATCTGCGCCTATACATATTCATATGCCAGATCTTTGTCAATCTCTTTGATTCCTGAATCATTTACATAAAAAAATCGATGGAAATAAGGCAATATTGCAGCTTTGTGAGATACAGAAATAATTGTTTTATCATGAAAGACTTCAAACAAACGATTCATAATAAGCCCTTCTGTCTCAGAATCTAAATTTGCCGTTATTTCATCCATCATAATAACGTCCGGATTCTTAAGAATTAATCTGGCTATTGCAATTCTTTGTATTTGTCCCCCGGAAAGCAAGGTTCCCCTTTCGCCAACACAAGTTTCATATCCCATTGGAAGCTCTTTTACAAAACTATCTACACAGCTTTGTCTGGCTGCGTCATATATTTGTTCATCTGTCGCTTCCGGATTTCCGATTTTTATATTTTCATAAATACTTTCTCCAAACATATATGTTTCCTGAAACAAAAAACCGATTCTTTTTCGTAACGAAACCGGATTCAATTCTCTGTAGTTCACATGATCCCATAATAGTTCACCATCTTGTGTCTGATACATATCCGCTATCAGCTTTAGCAAAGTGGTCTTTCCTGAGCCGGATGCTCCAACAATCGCTGCTTTCTCTCCTTTATGGATCAAAACATCTATATCGTTCAATATCCTCTCTTTCCCATAAGAAAAACAATTGATATGTACGCTGATTTCCTGCCGCAATGGTTCCGCTTCCTTTAATTTTAAACATTCTGCATTTTCCTGAGACAGCCCCAGAAAATTTCTAAGCGACCGAACATATTCCAATGCCGGTATTGTTTCTGTTATATGAAAGAAGAGACCGTTAAATGTAAATATCAACATTGTACAAAAGAATAAGGAAGAAACAAATGCATCTATTTCCAAACGATTCATTGCATAATCATACATAGCTAATAAAAAATAGAGCGTGATACCAAGTGCAGTATTCAATCTGAAAAACATTCCTCTCAGATAACGCATTTTCAAAGTTTTCAGCCTTTCATCCACGTAATCTTTATGATGATTCATAACTTTACTCTGCATCCATTCTCCGCATCGATGCATTCTCATCTCTTTGACGGCTGAAATCGACGCCATGACTATGCTCTGAAACTTCTTATGCCGTTCAATTTGTATTGTCATCCTGTCAGCAATTACTTTATTAAAACGTCTGTGTATCCACAAACCGGGTATCATAGAAAACAAAATTAAAAAATAATGATTGCCACTATATTTTATAAAAAATATCATCGTGATAACAATCGTAATCAGACTTCGGATCAGCTCCGGAATATGCTTTGTAATAATTTCACTCACCATCGGAATCATTGCTGAAAATATCAAAAATGATTGTTCCTTATTTCTTTTTTCTGTAAAAGGAATTCCTAAACAGAATAATTTATGAAGTGATTTTTTTTGTATCTTAAAAACAGGATCCTCTTTCATTTTCACTCTGAGCATATGAATCACTACAGAAAACAATATGCTGCATAGAGCACAAAAAATAATGCTGTAAGAAAAATGCCAAAATGTTGTTTCAGGATGATCTGCAACAAGTTCTTTCACGACATTACCGATTACAACCGGTATAAACATTTCACAAACAACAGATCCTGAAACTGCCAGAATATAAATCATCATCACAAATAAATCATAACCGGAAAGTATCCAGATAAAATGCTGCAAATATTCTCTTAGTCTGCACCTCATAACCTGCTCCCAATTTTTTCAGTTAATATATTACACAAGGTTTGATCTAACATACCTTTGTTTGAACCTGAAGTATCGATCACTTCAACATAAGAATATTGTTCCATTAATAGAATATCATAATTTTTTTGAATACAGATCAGATGTTCATAATCTTCATTGATAGAAGGGACATATCCGCTCTTTGCCCTCAATTCAATCCGTTTCATCACCGTATCAACATCTGCAGCACAATATAAATGCAGGTCTGCCTTCGGATATACTTTTAACAATTCTGTAAGAATGGGCATTACTTTGTTATCGTTATCCCGCAATTGTGTATACGCTTTACAACACATATCGTTTCGATGTGAAATCACAATTTTTCCTTGTTCTAACGCTGGTTTTATTACATTTACATAGTTATCTATCAATGACAAAGCAAACGAAAATAAACTGATTTCTCCAAAAAGTTCAAAGACATCTTTTTTCTCCTTTGCAGCATAATTTCTCAACACATTCGTATATCTCAATGGTTTTAATCCATCCATACATAAGATTTCTTTTTTGCTCAACTCAGATAATAGTTTTTGCATTTTATTTTGCACAGTCGTCTTTCCACTGCCATCCAAACCACTGATCGTAATAAATATCCCATTATTTTGCATCTGTCTACTCTTTTCTTAATAAAAATCTCTCGCTGCCATTTGAATTTTTTCGTTTTCTGTATCCGTAATCTGTTGTCGCATACATGAAACTGCCTGTGTTGCATAAAACCTTTCTTTTATTTGCACATCGTTCCAATTCTTTTTATCTTCCAGTCCAAATTGTTCTACAATGTTTGTCTGCGCTCCATCCTTAACCTCTTGAATCAAACTATGTATGCGTTCTTCGCGTCCAAATATCTCTTCGATAATAAACAAAATAAAATAAACATAAGATTGTATCTTGTATTTGCGCACAAGATTTAAAAACAATTCACTGTCTAATTGCTGATCTATTTTGACAATATAATAATAAATATCTAAAAACGCCCGCAAAAACATTCCATGATTCAATTGTAAGAAAAACAATCCATTTGCTTCCTTATATGCATGCAGACACAGCTGCACCAAATTATACGCAGGCTTAAGCACATCATAAAAATAACCGTTACTGTCCTTAAACTTCTCGGTATGTTCCAGAAATTCATCAGCTAAAATACTTTCTCCATCATATTCACCCCAGGATAATTTGAAATTAAAATCAATAACTGTATCATAAAATCCAATTACATCATCATTGCCAAGCTTAACCATAGTAGCAATTTGATGTGTATTTCTTGCAAACGCAATCTCTTGTTTTCTCGTATAATGTTCAATTTTTTTGTTTACCCTATCCGCTTTTCCTGGTACAAAACCGCATTCTTTACAAACTTCCTTAATTTGTTTGATATTTTCCTGTCTGATAAGAATATCAACATCATTCACTTTTCTTAAACTTAAATCACCATATGCTACATCCCCTAAATACGCTCCCTTTAAAACAGCATACTTTATCCCCTTTTTTTCAAATTCTTCAATAACATCTTTCAGCATTTCAAATCTCTTTAAATATAATCTTCTTGTATTTGTAAATTGCTCACCATGGTTCCCTGGCAACTTTATGCTTGTTTTCAATAATTGCGCATATAATACAGGATCAACTTTATTACGTACAGCAAAACTTTGCAGCAATTGTACGTTTTCCTGGCCGATTTTCAATTTTCTGCCTTTATGATCCAAGTATTCTTTCATAATATCGATCAATAATTCAAATACTTCTGATTCTAATCTCATACACATTTACCACTCCTCGTTGTTATCAACCATACAAAAACAATATAGATGATTCGAACCGTTTTTAACTATGCCATAAAATATCTTCTTCTGCGATCACCTGGTTTCGTATCACTTTTCCGCTTACTGTTTTTTCTAAATTTCTGACAATATAAATAACATTAGGAATTTTATAGAATTCTAAATGATTTCTACATAATAAAGATAATCTTTCCAAACAATGATCTTCTTGATGATTCAATGTAACATAAGCACAAATTTTTTCTGAATCTTCACTTTCTTTTCGAACCAAGCTATTGACTACGTTACTGTCTTCATTAAGAATTTCCTCTATCTCTTCCGGCTGTACATTCTTGCCTGCTATAATAAACATATTATCTTTTCTTCCAACAACGTATAAATATCCATCATCATCTAAAAACCCTAAATCTTTTGTAAACAACTCATTTTCACGTATTGTCTTTTTCGTCAGTTCCAGATTCTTATAATAGCCTTGCATAACATTTGGCCCTTTTACAGTAATTTCACCTATTACGCCGCCCGATACCAACCTTCCATTTTCATCCCGAATACATACTTCAACTCCATCAACTGCCCTTCCGCAAGAACCAACTTTTGTCAGCAATTCATTCTTTGTAATATAAGTTACCCTTGGAGATGCCTCGGTCAGTCCATAGGAATAAATAAAATTTACATTTGGCAGTTTTTCACATAATTTTATGATTTTCTCATGCTGCATTTTCCCACCGTAAAAATTTACAATACGCAAAGAGCTAAGATCATAATGATTTATAAATTTGTATTTCAATATATTGTCCAAAATGAATGGAATCGCAAATAATATTGAAATCTTATTATGCTCCACAATATCAAATATTGTTTTTGTACGTATTAATTTAGTCGTAAAATAAATGGTTGAACCACTTGACAATGCTACGAGATATTCTCCAACTATACTGGAAACATGATTCATATTTTTAACAATTAACACGCGATCCATTCGTGTGATCTTTAAATATTTTTTAATTGCTTCTATATTTGATATCATATTTTCCTTTGATAGCATAATCACTTTCGGTATGCTTGTAGTCCCTGATGAAAAAAGCATAAGCTCTATGTCCGTAATGGTGTCGTCCAGGCTGTACCCGCTATTTTCATATAAGTAGTAATTGGTCTTTCCTTCTAACAACCGTTCGCAATACTTTATATTTTCCCCTGTGTCTTCTAACCGATGATCTGTCATTATGAAATTCACCTGATAAAATTCCAGCAAAGAATGAAACTTATCCAATCCCATCTTTAAATACATTGGCATACATGCTGCTTTGCATTTTGAAATTGCCATAAAAAATTGTGTAAAATTTATCGCATCCTCTGAAATAAGCGCCACCTTTGTTCCACGTTTCACTCCATATTTTTTCAATTCATTTGCTAAACGCTTCACATTAGACCATGCCTCATTGTAAGTTAACTGAAAAGCGTCACAATGAAAACCAATATCCTCTCCGAACAACATTGCATTTTTTTCCAATAATGTATACATTCTGCATCTCCTTACCGATTTGCTGTTACATTTACTCTGACATATTCCTTATACAAATATCAACTAGATTTCCAATAGTCATTGCATTTATTAAATCCACATCTTCTATTTCAAATTCAAATTGTTCTTCCATTTGCATAAAAAGGTTAATTAAGCTTATAGAATCATACCCTAACTCTTCAACCAATCGTGTTTTTCTTACATCTGACAAAATAGCATTTTTATTTCTTGCGTTTTGTAACACAAGTTCAACAACTTTATCTGTTATATTCATATCCTTTTCTCCATCAAAATAGATTTTTCATACCAATCCGTTAGAAATATAGCCCCGATTCTTTTCAACTTTGAAAAAATATACCCGAAATGAAAGCTAATCTTCCACTTTCCTTAAATATCTTAAACAAAATGTCTCCTCGCGCTTTAAAAGTTAAATATAACCCATCATCCACTCGATTTAATTTAACCGTATCCAGCAATTTATGATGGAGCTTATTAAAAACCTCTATGCGCAAATCTGTATGAAATCTCTCAAAATCTGCAAAATACAATGTAATCTCCCGGCTGATTTGACCTGCAATGATTACATTCACACAAAACTCATCTTCACTTTCCTGATAAACCATTATTCTCTTTCCTGTTGCCGGATTCACAAGCGCTCGCTCATCCCAGCTGTCACTATCCCAAACAAGAAGATACGCATTACAAAATTTAACACTTTGCTCTGTCATATACGATGGAATTACATATTTTCCGCCAATTAAATAATAGCCATCTGAACCATAAACACCTGTCCAATTTCCCTTAGTAGTATAATCTATGCGATCAAGCTTACAGCATGTATTACTGTCTGCATTACAAAATTCATCTGTATGATTGTAGATTATCTTTTTAATCGAACACACACCTTTTTCGTTGAACACTTTTAAGGTATGAAAACCCTTTTCCCACCCATTTATCTTATAAATGATTTCATGTTTATCAGGGTGGATGAATTTGCTGAGATTTTGCATAGTAAGGCTTTTTTCATCTATTTTTATATCTAAATACTCATCATAATAAGATGAATCCATGACGATCTCTACATCCGTCCCACAAAAAAGTGTTTGCATATAAGCATTTTCCGTTTCAGTAAAAAGCGCATCTTTATTTGCTGTTAATCTCCACTCTGATACAAATTCTAATGTTGAATCATTGATATTTGCTTCTTCTTTTGTCACATAATTCGGAAATTGTGTTGTTAACTTTATATTTTTACTAAGCAACATCATTGCATGTAATTCTTCATCATGTATTTTCTTCAGATAATGTATTATGTTTTTATAACATTTTTCTTTCTTATTAAGATTATATGCTAACGAAAAATTACGTAATATGTAACAGAGATTCAAAATGTTTTGCAAAAGAGCAAATAATTCATCGGCATTATCTAACATATAATCTCTGTTCCATTTTTCACACAAATATAATAAACACTTTTTGTGCTCAAATAATATATGAAAACATCTCGTATCCATAAGTTCATCATGCTCGTAACGAAATGTACATTCTTTTATCAGCTGCTCATAAATATGGCTTCCATAATAGTAATCACAATCTTGTCGCTTTCGGATATCATTAAACGAAACATAGCCGGATTTTTTTCCACAAATATATTTCTCTATCTCTTCAAGGATCACAGGCATATGAAAATATATCTCTTCATGAATAACGCTCTTTTTTCGATAACTTTTTATGCCGCGAAGCCAATCTTGTTCCATTTCAAGCTGTGATGCAGCCTGTTCCATTTCTTCATATGAAACATCGAAACTTCTATATTTACTGCCATCTAAAAAATCCTTAACCCAAAACTTTTTGTACAGATCATCATAACCATATACAAATATATCATGTTTTCTGTGTTTTTTATGAAAACATGCTCTATCTGCGCTGATATAATAGTAATCAACTAATAAATAAACGTAATCATCTATAGCAATCTCATTTTTTATATAATCTGCATACCTGATATTACGCTTCTTTATTGTTTTCCTGTCAATATATTTCCCTTCTAAAAAAGGTAAATGCTCCATAAACTCAACAATATCAACACCTACGCTAAAATCAAGTCTTCGATAAGAAGCATTAAATGCCAGCGGTATATACGCAGATAATATTGCATCCCGATAATGAACATCATCCCCTATTATAGACATAAAGCATGCATGATGTGGGTAAGATGTCACAAAAGGATCCGCACATGGTAAAATTTTACTTTGTTTTGCATCTTCAACAGCAAACATTTCTCTCCTCACCTTTAGTTTTTCCTAAAATATTTTACATTTTTATAATATCAAGTTTACATCCATAAGTCAACTCCTTTTCTAATTTGTCCAGCTCTGACAATTAAAACTTATCATTGCAGCATAGATATCAAGAAAAATAAAACCGGAGCAAATCTGTTTCCATCATACAGATTTGCTCCGGTTTTTCCTGCCTCACAATTTAGGAACTGGAAAGGAATATTACAGGTTATTTCTTTACAGTTCCTTATCTCCAACTCATGATAATACCCTTACAACAATCCTCGCAGCGCCTATCGTAATTTCATCTCCATCTTCCAATCGATTCGGAGCCTGCAGCCTCATTCCGCTCATAAACACTCCTGATGATTGACTCATATCCCGAATATATATCACCCCATTTGATAGAAAGAGCTTCGCATGCACATCGCATACCCCTTCTGCTTTTATAACAATATCTGCTTTCGAAGAAAAGCCAATTGTCATAGAACCGGAAATACTGAATTTCCCTTTGGGTCTTTTCATTTCTCCGAATATTGGCTCCAGCCATATCTGTATTCCATCTGCATCTGCAGATGCAGATCTATGATCCGTCTCTTGCTTCTTTTTCTTTGTAAAAAGACATGCTAACAAAATAATGAAAACCAAACATACAGCAATCGCAATTACAAATACGATAAACCTGGTGTTTAGCTGCGGACATGTCTGTTTCTCTGCAGAATCATCATTGAAATAAAACGTACCCTGTGCGCCACTATCCTCATCATCCTTTTCCCCATTTTTATCATCAGCATCCTTATCTGTTTCCAGTTCTTTGGAATGCTTCTTGTTACGTTCTTCTGCGCTTCCTATAATTTTAAAAACATTTTCCTCGGATTCTTCCACAATATAATTCGTTAAATTTGGAATCTTTTCAAACGTCGTATTTATAATAGAAGGGGTTCCTGCAGAATCCGTACCTGTCATCTGCACTTCGACTGCAAACCGCTTTTTACCTACATCTTTATTTAATGAAAAATTCAAATAATACAGACTATCAATATAATTTGCTATCTTTTCTCCGTATGCAGCTGCATCGTTTTCATCCTGAATCACAGCATTGTCTCCACGTCCTGCTTCAAAAGTATCCAGACAAAGTTCTTCCCAATCCGTGACGCCCAATGTATGAATAAGCGCCTCCGGTGATTTCCTGATTTTATTCTTTGCCGCAGCGGCCCTCTCCCGCTCTGCTTTCTGAGCCTGCTCTGCATCCGGTATACCAAGATCCACCTCTCCGTCAGATACTACAATAATATTTAATACTTCTCCACCTGTTCTGGAAACAATATCCACATAATTAAGCGCCTGGACAACAGCATGATAAGGATCTGTCCAGGGTTCCTGATAGCTTAAACCGGCTATCGCCGTCTTCACAGCTTCCTTGTCCGTCATACCTTCGGAAATAATTTTAAAATCCTCTCCAAATCCTGCTATTGTAAAGACAGCGTTCGCTCTTTCATGATCTGCAAGTGCATCCACAAAAGCATTTACTCTGTTTACATATTGATTCATGGAACCTGACTTATCGATCACAAGCAAATATTTAATTGCAGCATTACTATCACCAATCGCTGTCGGCGACGTTTTATTTGCTATCGTAATTCCATCAATTGTTATTTTAGTATCAAGAGCAGATCCTGTATATTTGTCATCTAACTGCGCAAACATATAAAGTTCCTTGCCCATAACATAACCGGCACATAGATCGGTTCCTCATTCACATAAATATTATTCATTGTATCAGCCGGAATCAAATGAAAATTATTATGCTTTCGATCATATGCAAGCCGGGCATGATTTTCTCTGGAAATCGTCGGATCATTTTTTATATACACATCCATGTTCTCAGAACGGCCGATCGTATTATTTTTTCCATAGAGCCTGTAATCTTTTCCCTTATCCGCACCATCGATGCAAACCAGCCATCCTACAATCGACTCAAATTCCATTTACTTTTGAAAAACGCCTATCGTCCGATGATCCTTCTCCTGCTTTTTTACATATGCGCAGGGAGCAACTGTTTTTCCAAAGTCAGAATCACTTTGTGTTGAAAAATTGATAAAATTACTCCCTCCGTTGCAATACGGACACGTGTTATTCAAATCTGTATCGTACAGATGCCCATTTGCACATTCCGTCAGCGCCATAAACAACCCTCCTCCTATCGTCCTCACCCTGCATGATTTCTCACATGTCCATCTTTTTTTACAGGTTTGGAATCTGACTGATTCAGCAGATCATATTTCACACTTAAAATACGGTAAACAGATTCATCTATTCTCTGCTCTGAAATACCGCCCTGGGAAATCTCGGATAAAATGCCTTCATACGCACTCTTAAAATCCATCGGATTAAGAAGCATATCCCCACCAGCTTTCAGAACACTTACCGCAGCTTGTTTTGAATCATAGGTATCCGTGACAGCTCCCATTCCTAACGAATCCGTAATCACAATTCCATCATACCCCAGTTCATAACGAAGATGCTCCGTAATCATACAATAAGACATGGATGCCGGCGTATCATCACCGACTACATTCGGCAGCGATATATGTCCTGCCATAATCATTGGAACTCCCTTTGCAATGCTATCTAAAAAAGGAACCATCTCACATGTCAAAAGTTCTTCCCATGTTTTCTCCGTATATGCATAACCCTTATGAGTATCGCCGACCGTCGCGCCATGACCGGGAAAATGTTTCACACATCCAACAATCTGATGACTTTGCAAGCCTTCTAATTCTGCAGCCACCATGTCTGAAACCAATCGGGCATCACTCCCGAATGATCTGTTTTTTACCACCTCATTTTCCGAATTAGACAAAACGTCCGCCACCGGAGCAAAATCCACATTAAAACCATAAGATTTCAAATACGCTCCGATTGCATCTCCCATCTCATAAGCATCCGCTACGTCACCTGTCTTGCCTATTTCACTTGCGTACGGAAATACCGCCACATCAAAATTACTGTTTTTCGCTATTCTGGACACATAGCCGCCTTCTTCATCAACCGCGATAAACATTGGAATGCCTGTTCTGTTCAATGCATAGCTTTGCGTCTTGGATATCATTGTTGAAATTTGCGGGGGTGTTTCAATATTCGATCCAAAATAAATCAAACCGCCAATTGGGAAAGCGTCAATCGCATTTTTTGTCACATCTCCGGCGGCCACCACATGGTTTACGCCTGTAAGCCCTTCCGGAGTAAGCATAAACAATTGCGAAACCTTTTCTTCCACTGTCATGGACGCAAGCTTGTCTGTGATCCAGTCATCTTTTTGCGTTTTTTCGGAGCTCTCTGATTCGAAAGCACGTTCTTCCTGCTTGCTGATCATGTTCTCTGATTTACCCCCTTTGGCATTATCTTCACCGGTTTCCTTGTTTTCAAAACCTTTGCCATCTGCTTCATCTTTTGCAGCCGCGGCCGAAGTAACTTCCTCTGCCACGGTTTCAAGCTTGTGATCCGATGATTTTTTATGTCTGATTTGATCGGATAAAAGCAGGACGCATAACAGCGCTGCCATCAGAAACAGCTCTAAAATCACAATACCCATTAATAATCGCTTATTCTTCATACTCTATTAAATAACCTATCTTATACTGTGTGTCCTCAGTTACATTGTTTAAATAAGGGAATCGCTTACTCACGTCATTTAGCCACCATCCGCCTTTCGCACGAATAAATTCAAGCGCCTGTTCTTCTCCTTCATTATCTTTCAAAGACGGTTCTCCATCCAGCCAATAATGGTCCAGCCACTTGTAGCTGCCTGCGGCTTTTGGGCCTGCAATATACTACTTTTTCATAAATCCCAGATCATAATCTACCCAACAGTAGCTTTTTTTCACTTTTTTATTGCTGCTGCGGCTGTCTCTAGAGCGTGTTTGAAAAATGCTTTCTGTGAGATGTGCTTCACAGTTTGTGGAGAATTTATCCCAAATTTAGGAGTCATAGTGGGCTATGTTGACTAAATTTGGGATGAATTCTCCGCAAAGTGGGGAGTGCAGATCGCGGGAATGATTTTTCAAACACGCTCTAGCGCCTCCGATATATATGTAGCTATAAATCTCCTCATAACCTTCCAGCATATCAAGAATATGTTCCATTTCTTCCTTCGAATTGATTCTCACTAAATATCCGCCTTCACTTCGTGCGTCTTCTAACGCCTCTTCCCAGGTCATGCATGATGCATCATATACATAATACCGATGATGATCCCACTCCATTTCGTTCTCATAGTCATATCCTAATCTTTCAAAAGAATATGGATCATCTACAGCTGTTTCTTCCGCCTCTGCATCTTCTGTCATTGTTTCTCCCACCGTAGTTTCTTCTGTTGTAGTTTCCTGCGTTGTAGTCTCCTGCATTGTAGTTTCTTCTGTTGTAGTTTCTTCTGTTGTTTTGACATTTTCACCGGAATTTTCTCCCTCAGCTGACGCTAACGGACGATCGTCTTCTACAATCACATGCTCACCGGATCTTATAGATTGCCCAGTCACACCGCTATTATTCAGGTCTTCTGAAACCGTTGCTGCAGAATTTGTCTTTTTGATATTACCGACTATGATAGTCCCTATGATACACAATAATACAACAAGGACGCCAGATGCACAACCTGCTATCATATACACTTTCTTGTTTCCTGAATGCCTTTCTCCCGCTGCCCCGGCATTATTTTGCATATCCGTCTGCTCTGCAGCCTTTTGAGGCTCTTGTACTGTCTTCTCGTTTGAAATACTTTCCTTTGCAGACATCAATGCATTTTTAAATGCTGGCATATCCTGAAATCGGTCTGCCGACTGGACGTTTAATGCCTTAAGTATAGCATCCTCTGCCTCTGGCGGTATTGCTACGCCCAGACTTGCAGGCGGTATTAAATCATCCTCTTCCATCCGATCAATTGCATCCGGCGGCCGCTTACCGGTAAGCGCATAATAAAAGCTTGCGCCCATTGTATACACATCTGTAAAAGGCCCCTGCCTGCCATGACGGGTATATTGTTCCTTGGGCGCAAAGCCATGCTTCAACACTACATCCATACTTCGGCTCTTATCTCCTAAACTATATCTGGCAGCGCCAAAATCAAGAAGCTTAACAACGCCTTCTCTCGTGATATAGATATTATCCGGTGTAACATCCCGATGTATAATCCCTTTACTATGCACCACAGCTAACGCATCCATGACAGGAAGCAGAATTTTTATTGCTTCCTCCCAGGATATTTTTCCACCATGAGACTTTATATAGTGCTGAAAACTCTCACCCTCAATATATTCCATTGCAAAATACGCGGTGCCATTTTCTTCAAAATAGCAAATAACTTTGACAATATTTTCATTTCCGATAAACTCCGCCAATGTTTTTGCTTCCGCCAAAAAACAATCTTTCCCATATATAAAATTTTCTCCGGCTGGACCCGAACGAATGGTAATCGCATTGTTTTGACCTCGGGTAACCATCGTATCCGGAAAAAACTCTTTCATTACAACCTTTTCTTTCGTCTTATAATCTTCTGCTATATATGTAATTCCAAAGCCACCCTGACCCAACGTCTGTTGAATCACATATTTTCCGGCCAATATCGTATCAGCCGGTAACGCAAGCGGCAGATTCGCCATTTTTTCCGTTTCCATATTTCCTTTCCATTTTTTCAATGATTCATATCTTATTTTTTTATTAAAAAATTATGAAAATTGTACAAATACGCAAGACCAAAAGCTAAATATAAATTAGTATATTTTAACAATTTTTTCTTTGAGGTTGCAAAAATCTAAAAACTGAGATAAAATATTTTCAGATAACTTTTTGTAATAAAATGTTATATCTAAGAATTATTTAGACTTTTACTGAATTTCTATTCATTTCATGGTAACATTTGTTTTCTTTCCAATTCATCTTTCCTCCTCATAGCAAATTTTATGTACTTATGGTAGAATAATCACAAAAAATAGAAACTGGAGGAACGATTTATGCAATACAAATGTAAAGTAACGGTGATAGACAAAAAATGTTTTGCTGACTATCAAAAAGAATATCTTGCTGACCCCCATGCAGGCGCATGTCCGTTTTATGAAGTTGGAGATGAATTTATATTTGAACGCTATGGAGAAGAAGACACTTTTTGGCTGACCGGAGACGGCACACAGTGCGGTGAAGCCTGGGATTGTATCAGCCGTTATATATATACTGCGCTTCAAGGCGGCAGCATTATGCGCGGCTGGACAAATGACGACCGGATGATGATCGCCTGCTGCAATGACGGCACCCGCCCTGTAATATTTAAAATTCAAAGGCTGGATTATAAAGTTGTAAAAATACAGGGTATGGTTTGTGAGCATTGCGCCGCACAAATCAAAAAATCTTTAAGCAGCGTTACCGGAGTAGACGATGTATCTGTACGGCTGGATAAAGGCTGGGCTGAAGTATTTGTAAAAAAAGATGAGGCTGTATCCGACGAATCACTGCGCATGGCTGTCGAACAATATGAAAAATACAGCGTAACCGAAATCGACTGATAGGTAACTGCTTTTAACAATGGGATTTTTGCTTCCAATTGCTATGTTTTTTACGGTTTGCGCAGAAAACGCCCAACGGCACAAACCTGTGCAAACCCACTTACACCACTATCTCTGTGTTAT
Source organism: uncultured Eubacterium sp. (assembly GCA_910584595.1). Lineage (GTDB taxonomy): Bacteria > Bacillota > Clostridia > Lachnospirales > Lachnospiraceae > Eubacterium_J. Next base: position 6,680 of record CAJUBQ010000016.1, on the reverse strand, counting down.
CTTAGGAACTTGACTTTTCTAATTCGTTATCTGATCTATCATATATGCCGCATATTCACGTGTACCATTCTCATCCCAATTTATCTGCCGATCAGATAAATATTCATCCAACGCCAGTATCATCAAATTATGATATTTTACAGGGACGTTGTTTATTCCCCAGTGTCCGCCTTCTTTTTTTGACAGAATCAGTCCGTTTTGCTTATACGCCAATACCCTGCACAAATTTAAAATCATATAAGCAGGATTTGTTATAATATCTTCTTGCGCATTCTTTACATCATTCCAAATGCTGTCAAAATAAATTTCCCTGCTGACTTCTTCAAAAACCTCTTTTATTTCTTTCCCGTAAAGGCATTTTCCTCTATGATAAATAACCGTAAAATGCGCTGCCAAATCTTTATCTGTCCCATTCATCCTCTTTACATAATCCTCCGGATTCGTTTTGTACCATTGCAGATGTACGGCTGAAAAGTGTAATTCAAAAGGAGTCGGATAAATAAACGGTTTACATACATCTTGTCTGACAATGCTTACTTCAATCCCCTTTTTCGGCGCACAGGAATTTAACTGCACAACCATATCCATGAAGTAACATTTTATTTCATCGGAAATAACTGCGTTTACTACAACCAATAAATCTATATCGCTGCTTGCCTCATGGAAGCATCCCATTACAGCAGAGCCATGAAGATAGATCCCCACCAAATAATCTCCTAAAATTTTCTGACTCTGCTCAGTAAAAACATTTGTCAGATCATCTAACATCTTCACTTGCATTTCCTCCATCTAATCCAACGAACGAATCCAACGAATCCAATTGCATCCCGCGTTTTGCTGTCACATAAAAAATGAATTGGTGATACATTTTTTATCCTTTGTCTCATTTTCGTGTCTTCTGTTGACAAGAAAAAATTTCGATGATATGATTGTCTCGTCAATACATTTGCATCTACCACTATGATAACGTATTCTGCTTGCAATAGCAAGAAAACAAGGAAAGAAAACAAGAAAAAAACAAGGAAAGAAACGGAGAGAAAAATGAAACTTACACAAAGACGGATTCTCATATTACTTATCATCATAGTCATAGCAGCCATTTTGGGGCGGCTTACCATCCGGGCAGTTATGAATTTTCTGATGGGCGGCGCCATGTTTGGAGGCAATTTTCTATGAATCAAAAAAAAACAACGCATCAGGAAAAAACAATGAATCAGGAAAAAACAACGAATAAGAAAGGCAGAGTTATGTGGGGATTTATCTATATTTTTGCATTTATTGCAGCTTTTGGAGGTTCTGTTGCATTTAAATTAAAACATAACCCATTTGGAGATGAATTTAAAACAGATTGGAATGATTCGACAGGCAAGATATACACGGATATCTCCTACGGCAAGGGCGAAGCCAATAAATTTGATCTCTACGTTCCAGCCAATCATTCCGGTAACAACTACGGTCTGATCGTATATCTCCATGCAGGCGGCTTTACAGGCGGAGACAAATCAGGCGATGCAGAAATTTTAAAATGGCTTTGCTCAAAAGGATATGTAACTGCAGGCATCAATTATACCTTGTTTGGCGATGACCATCCCGATGCAAGCGTGTACTCCCAATCCATGGAAATTAAAGAAAGCATTCCCCATGTGATTGCGCAAGCAGAAGAATTGGGATATCACATTAACGAAATGGCCATTTCCGGCGGTTCTGCAGGCGGCTGTCTGGCATTGCTATACGCGTATCGGGATGCAGAAACTTCGCCTGTACCGGTAAAAATGGTCTTTGAAGCGGTGGGTCCGTCTTCTTTTTATCCCGAAGACTGGAAAAGCTACGGTCTTGATGCCGGAAGTAAAAAAAGCGAGACTGCTGCAAGGGGATTGTTTGGCGCAATGGCAGGCAAAGAAATTAAGGCAAAGTTTGGCACACCTGAATATGATAACGAACTAAAAGATATTTCCCCTCTGCTTTGGGTAAACGAAAATACTGTTCCAACCCTTATGGCTTATGGAAAATATGATAAAGTCCAGCCTTATGAAGGCTCACAAAGACTTTTGAAAGCGCTGAGAGACAACCATGTTCCTCATGACTATTATTTAGGTGAGCATTCAGGTCACGGTTTACAAAATGACAACAAAGTGTATGGGGAATATATGAGAAAGATACTGGAATACCTTGATACTTATATGCCTGTCCGTCTTTCCGTAAACTAAATTATAATTATAACTTTGAGTAATACTTATCTCGTAAAATTGAAAAACATATTCTTCCAACATACTCACCATTCATCACTCATAGTTACTACAAAAACAGTTACTGTTCAACTGGCGTATCCTCACTTTCCGGTTTTATAATGGCATCCAGTTTTTCAATAAAAATGTGCCTTAAATGCTTTGGCTATAGACGAACCGCTTGAATATGCCCGATTATATCTTGAAGGAAATATGCAGATGTGGGTGGATGCAGAGGATTCGTTGGAACTATGGTAGATATTTCTTAAGTCAAAACAAGCGCCAAATGATTTATAGTGTCATTTGGCGCTTGTTTTATAGATTTCGTCCTTGATACTGTATTGTTACTACATAGACTGTTTTACATGGTTCATCAATGCGGAAAATGGCGATATAATTATCAATCAGTAACTGACGGTAGCCTTTTCCGGCATATCTGCCCTCATTACGCTCTTGATGGGACTGTGGAAATGTGTCCAGGCTTAAAATAGACTTCTTAATTCTGCCAACCTGTCCTTTGGCATTTTCAGGAGCTAATTTCTCATTTGCGATATATTCGTAAATGTGGTCTAATTCATGGATTGCTCTGGGGTTGACTTTTACCTTGTATTTATCCAAAATGTTTTTTCTCCAATTCTGCAAAAACTATCTCTGCGTCAACTGCTTCTGCTCCGTTAGCAATTTCCTGCTCGGACTCAAATATGGCTTGGTCAATGCGGTTCATTTTTGCAAATTTATCATATAATTCACTACTCATTACAACCAAATCGCTATATCCGTTCTTAGTAATAAAAATAGGCTCCTGTTCCTTGTGTGCAATATTAGAAATCTCGGTTGTATTGCGTAAATCCTTAATAGGCATAATAATTGGCATAATGCTTCACCCCTTTCTTTGGCACAATTATAGCATGATTATGTCCAGACGACAACAAAAATGTAACATGATGAAAATTTTAATATTTCTTAGAGTAAAAGATGCAAAGTAAAAGATTTGGGTAAAGATTTGAAAAATAATTGTTGACACATAAATTAATTTGCTGTATCATGACACAATATATATCAAAGGCTATGAAGAGAAGAGTAAGTAGTTAGATATGTTACAGAGAGTCTGGTAAGGTGAGAACAGGCACAAAAGGAACTACTGAAAATGGTCTCGGAGCTGCGTACCGAAGCTGTTATGCCAAGGCTGCGACGGGTTCACCCGTTATAGTGATAGACTATCGATGAATCATTTCTCGTCCGTAGTTGATAAGGCTTATATCGTGAGATATAAGTGAATTTAGGGTGGTAACACGAAGCGAATGCTCTCGTCCCTGAAAAAGAAATTTTTCAGAGAGGAGGGCTTTTTTAGTACAAAATGCAACAAACCAGAAAACATGTTGTAAATGAACAGCAAAAGAAACAAAGTTATCACTACAAAATTGAAAAGAAATGAGGTATGTAAAATGAGACAAATATTAATTGGCGGTGCATGGCCATATGCAAATGGTTCATTGCACATAGGACATATTGCAGGATTATTACCGGGAGATGTATTGGCAAGATATCATAGAGCAATAGGAGATAAGGTATATTTTGTTTCGGGAAGCGATTGTCATGGCACTCCTGTAGCAATCAGGGCAAAACAAGAAAACAAAACACCGCAGGAGGTCAGTGACTTTTATCATAGGGAATTTGCAGAGTGCTTTGAAAGGTTGGGATTTAGTTATGACGCCTATATTAAAACATCTGCAAATGAACATAAAGATTTCGTGAAAGATTTTCATAGAAAATTGTACGAAAGTCCATTTGTGTATGAAAAAGAAGTTCCACAGGTTTATTGTGAAAGTTGCAAAACTTTTTTGGCAGACCGTTTCGTATTAGGAAAATGCCCTAAATGCGGAAGTGATACCAGAGGCGATCAATGTGATTCATGTGGATCAGTTTTAGAGCCGGAAACTCTTATAGAACCTAAATGTGCTGTATGCGGAAAGATAATTGGTTTCAAAAAATCTACCCATTTATACATTGCTATTTCAAAGCTGCAGTCAGAGTTAGAAGCACTGGTTGAAAGTCATCCTGAGTGGCGCAAAAATGCCATTGCGTTTACAAAGCGATATATTAACGAAGGATTAAGAGACAGAGCGCTAACCAGAGATTTGGAATGGGGAATAAGCGTACCTAAGGAGGGATACGAAAATAAAACAATTTATATATGGGCGGAAAATGTATTAGGTTATCTGTCAGCAAGCAGGGTGGCTGTTGGAGAGAATGCAAATGCTTTTTCTAAGTTATGGGGAGAGGATGCCAAGCATTATTATGTGCATGGAAAGGATAATATTCCATTCCATACGATTATATTACCAGCACTATTACTTGGAAATGGAGAAGCATGGCATTTACCAGACCAGATTATGTCCAGTGAGTATTTAACTTTGGAAGGCAGGAAAATATCTACAAGTCAGAATTATGCAATATGGGTAAAGGATTTATTGGATAATTATGAAGCTGATTCTATTCGATATTTTTTTATTGCAAATGGACCGGAGAAAAAGGATGCAGATTTCTCATGGAGAGAATATGTTCATAGCCATAATAGCGAATTGCTTGGGGCATACGGAAATTTTGTGAATAGAACATTGGCGTTTATAGAAAAATATTGTGATGGTGTGGTCCCTCAAGGAAGTAATAATCTTGAATTGGATAATCAAATAGATAGTCTGTATATCGCTGTAGGAAAGCTTATTGAAAATGGATATTTCAAGGATGCGATTAACGAAATTTTTGATTTTATAAGAAATGCAAATAAGTTTTTTGATACAGAGCAGCCTTGGATTACACGAAATACAAATAAGAACGCTTGTGATAATACACTTTATCAATGTGTACAGATTATAGCAAACTTAGCAGTTTTGCTTTCTCCTTTTTTACCGTTTTCTTCGGAAAAAGTATTGAAATGGTTGAACTTAAGTAATCAGTGGAAAAGGCAACATGTTGAAAGTGGCTATTTGCTCCCAGAGGTTGAAATATTGTTCCATAGGATTGATAAGAAAGTAATTGAAGAAGAAACAGAAAAATTAAAGGCTATTTTATAGCTGAAAGAAATTGCAGACAAGAGGCGATTTATCTCGCCCCTTTATCTCTGCTTCGGTATGGTTGGTTGGCATTCTGCCTGTCAGCCTTTTCCCGATACCTCTGTATCTTTCCGTGTATGGTTTCGGATTTAGGAGTGGCTTTCTCTCTGTAGATTTCTTCCCATTTGGCACATTCTTTCTGATATGCGTCGGTGACACGCTGTGCAGTATAGAATGCTGTGTAAAAATCCTGCACCGTTGCAAATCCATGCTGTCTGACGATACCGGATAATCCGGCTTTGAGGGTCCGGATTTCCTCGGTTTTGGTGGCAATCCTGCTTTCAAGCTCCTTTGTCTTGGTAAGCCTTGCAAGCCCCTTTAAATCACTCAATTCCATCTCCAATTTTGTCCGTTCTCGTTCTGCTTCCAAAATAAGGTTATTATGTTTATCAAGCGTAACCTTAACCTTAGACTCACCGTCCGATATCATATTCCGGGCAATTTCAAATTTTTCTTCCCGTCTTGCATTGTACAATGCCTGCGCCTCATCATGTCTTGCTTTTTCCCGGAGCCGTTCTTTCTCACGAAATTCTGACGAAGCCGTAATCGTATAATAAGCATTGATCGCCTGGCTCATAACCGGCACCTCCATTCCCTTAATCCTTTCCAGTTCTTCTTCTGTTTCCGCTTTGAATAACGAAAGCCACAGCAGTAGCATATTCTCCTGTGTTATGTCATCCGGCAGCTTTGGAAGTTCAAAGAAATGAAATGCCATTTTATCCGACAGCAACGTATGGCGTGTCACTTCAAGCGGCTGGAAGAAAGAATGGTATTCTCCACATTCAAACAGCGGGAAATCTATGATACTGATAACGATTGTGCGCGGCAGCGCTGAATAACCCTGCCCTGTCAGCAACGCCGATGAAAACTCCCATGCCCAGTAATACATTACCCTCTCCGGGTAATCGCCCTCATTGCTGACCTGCACCTCCAGATCTACCTGCTGGCCATTCACCGTCATATTGATATCCAGCCTGCAGAACTTATCGCCAAGGTTTTCCGGCGGCATTTCCGGATTCTTTATGGTGAACGTTTCAATGCTTCCCAATGGGAGGCCGAGAAGTTCTGCAACCAGTTCCTTCAAAAGTTCCGGATACTTTACAAACAGCATCTTAAACAGCGTGTCAGTTTTAAAAGTGTATTGTAGTTTTTTTTCATAATATCTCTCCTGTATCTGGCTGTGGCTTCTTTGGAACAGGACTGCCTTGCATAGATAGCCCCTGTTGTCAATCCAACAAGCGGAGCAATTTCTTTCGTGGAATCGCCCTGCATTTTCAGCAGGATAATTTGCGGGTTTTGCTGCCGCAAACAGGACACAATACCCACTCTGTCTGTTTCATAA
>CAJUBQ010000015.1 GCA_910584595.1 uncultured Eubacterium sp. | reverse complement strand
CGCGTCCGTTCGGCGCCATAGTGTAAATGCAGAATGCTTAGGGATTCTTACATTCTGGAACAGGAACAAGAAACAAGGGCAGCTCTCCACCATCCGGCGTCCGGTAATCCGGAAAAAGCAACACTTTGTCTAAACTGTCGCTTTATTACTTGCCCCACTCCGTGAAAAGTAACTTTTTTTCATCAAAATGTCGAATTTAGTCGATATCCCCTTGACTTTCTTTATATTTCGTAGTACACTACAAAGGACAAACATATGACCGAAATGAGATAGTCTTCAGTCATCGATTGTGTTGTCCAGTTTATCATGATAAAGGGGTGATACATGTATTGGAAAATCGGTTTATATACCATTTATATTGATATCAGACAATTTTCAAATGTCAGCAATAAAAACTAATGAATAAGGAGAACATCAGTTTATGTTAAAATTATTATTTTTTATGAATATCATGGGAAGTGTGTTTTATTTTCTGCATATGCTCTTGTTTTCTTTTGAGACAAAACATATGCCACCAAAGCATCGCGTATTTATATGCCGTTTAAATTTATTGCTATACATATTCCCATTTCCAATTTGTCTGTTTTATATTCGCAGATATTTTGACAGTTTTACTGCCGCGCTGCCAGTAACTCCGCTTGTTCGCAACGGCACACATTTTATTTTTCATTTGGAACACGATTTAAGCTTTGCTTTCCCAAAAGCAGCTTTTTATGAAATTTTGCTTTTGATAACATGGTTTGTCATTGGAATCAAGCAGTACAAGAAGTTTTCAAAGAAAAACCGTACGATCCGTAAATTTGAAAGTTATTATGAGTTATTTATCGAAGAAGAAATGAATCAGCGTGCCGGCAATGTATCCGAGCTGATCCAAACTGCCGAAAAAGAATTAAAACTGAAGAAAAGCGTCCGCATCTTTATGGACAGCAGCATCAGTTCTCCTCACATTGGCGGTATTGTGCATCCGACCATTTACCTTCCTCTCGAATGGAATGTAGATCCGGATGTTTACTATGTAGCTATCAGACATGAATTGGCGCACGTAAAAAATCATGACCTGTTTTTCAAACATTTTGCACATATCATTCGTATTATCAATTGGTTTGATCCAGTGATATACAGCTTGATTTCACGAATGGAAGCATTTGCGGAATTAGCTGCAGACATATGCGCCTGCAGCGGCGTCTCAAAAGAAGCGCAGCGCAAATATCAAACCGCGCTTGTTAACTTATCTCATGCACGTTCAAAGCAAGCAGAAATGTTCGCAATGGGATTGAAATTCAAAAGAAAAAATAACAGTTTTACAAAAGAAAGGATTATGACAATGAATAACAAGAATCTACAAAAAGGCAAATTTTCAAAACTTGCTACTACATCTTTGATTGCTGCTTCATTGTTTGCCATTTCACTTATTCCGGCATTAGCATATAATCTTCCATCAACTTTAGAGATTGAAGATGAAACCATTGCTGTTGAACCTATTGATGTTTTTGATATAGATATATTACCAGCTGAAACTGACAATTCGGCCTCGACACTTTCTCAGCACTTTGAAGATGGTGATTTATTTTCTTTATTTGAAGGTATAGATTTCTCTAAAGGTGATTTTGTTTGTATAGATGAAAATGGTGATATCTCCTACTATGACGGTGAAATACAGCCTCGAATTATTCCATGTAATCATAATTATTTAGCTGCACGTGCTTCACATCACGATAAAAGAGCAGATGGTGGCTGTACTATCACATATTATACCGCAAAAAGATGTTCTAAATGCGGACATATTGTAATAATAGCGAAAGAGGCAACTCTTTCATTTGTAGAATGCCCTCATTAATGATCCTTAAAATAGCTCTTAATTTCATCTGAATAAATAAAAAACAGCCAGCATTGAATTTCACTTCAAGCTGGCTGTTTTTTATTTTACACCTCAGCAAAAAACTTCAGCATCTCTCTATCGCATCCTTCATACTTTTCACATACTCAGCCACATATGGCACACAATTCTCACCATACTGCGCACATAATTTTACAATTGCAGAACCAACGATCACACCATCCGACACCTTCGCCATTTCTGCCGCCTGCTGCGGTGTGGATATTCCGAACCCGACTGCACATGGGATGTCTGACTCTTCTTTTGCTGTTTTTATCATTGCCCCAATATCTGTTGTAATTTCATTTCGAGTGCCTGTAACTCCCATAGAAGATACACAGTACAAAAATCCTTGCGCTTCTTTTGCGATCATTCGAATTCGTTCATGGGAAGTAGGAGCGATCATAGAAATAAGGTCGAGTCCATATTCACGGCAAACGGATGCAAACTCTCCTTTTTCTTCAAATGGAATATCCGGCAAAATCAGTCCATCCATGTCTAACTGCGCTGCCTTTTTCATAAATCGTGCAACGCCATATGAAAAAACAACATTTGCATAAGTCATAAATACCAACGGTATACTTGTATGATTCCGAACATGCTCTACCATCTCAAAAATCTGATCTGTCGTTACCCCTCCGTTTAATGCACGCAAATCTGCCGCCTGAATCACCGGCCCTTCTGCTGTAGGATCTGAAAATGGAATGCCAAGCTCAATCAGATCAGCCCCGGCTTCTTCCATTGCATAGACGAGCTGTTCTGTAACCTGCAAAGATGGATCGCCACATGTAATAAACGGGATAAACGCCTTTTTGTTTTCAAATGCATATTTAATTTTACTCATAAATATCCTCTCCTCTATAACGTGCAATTGCTGCACAGTCTTTATCTCCGCGTCCGGATATATTAATAACAATAATCTTGTCTTTTTCCATAGATGGTGCGATTTTCATCGCATGAGCAACCGCATGTGCACTTTCGATCGCCGGAATAATCCCTTCGATGCGTGAAAGATACTCAAATGCGCATACTGCCTCATCATCTGTAACAGCTACATACTCTGCACGCTTTGTATCATACAGATATGCGTGCTCAGGTCCGATGCCCGGATAGTCAAGTCCTGCTGAGATAGAATAAACAGGAGCTATCTGTCCATATTCGTCCTGGCAGAAATAAGATTTCATCCCATGAAAGATTCCCTGCTTTCCTGTCGCGATTGTTGCTGCCGTCTCCGCTGTATCAATACCGCGTCCTGCCGCCTCACATCCAATTAAGCGTACCTGTTTATCTTCAATAAAATGATAAAACGCTCCCATCGCATTAGAACCGCCGCCAACACATGCTATTACAACATCCGGCAGCCTTCCTTCTTTTTCTGTCATCTGCTCTTTGATTTCTCTGGAAATAACAGACTGAAAATCTCTAACTATGGTTGGAAACGGATGTGGTCCCATCACAGAGCCTAATAAATAATGTGTATCGTCAATCCGCTTTGTCCATTCACGCAGTGCCTCCGAAACAGCATCCTTCAGCGTAGACGTACCGGATGTAACCGGATGTACTTTTGCCCCAAGCAGACGCATACGATAGACATTCAATGCCTGCCTTTTTGTATCTTCCTCACCCATAAATACTTCACATTCCATACCCATCAGCGCAGCAGCCGTAGCAGCTGCTACTCCATGCTGTCCTGCGCCTGTCTCAGCAATGACCCTCGTTTTCCCCATTTTTTTTGCAAGAAGGCACTGCCCAAGTACATTATTAATCTTGTGAGATCCGGTATGATTTAAATCTTCTCTTTTTAAATATATTTTAGCTCCTCCAAGATCCTGTGTCATATGCGCAGCATAATACAGTCTGGATGGCCGTCCTGCATAGTTGTTAAATAAATCCTGCAGCTCCTTATGAAATGCAGAATCATTTTTATAATGATTATATGCCTCCTCTAATTCAATCACAGCATTCATTAGCGTCTCTGGTATATATTGTCCGCCATGGTCACCAAATTTTCCATTATGATTTAACATCCCACTATTCCTCCTTTTTCTTGTTCCGTTTTCTTCTGCAATATATTACATCTTTCTGTCTTCGTTATATTATCAGCTGTAATCTGTTTAAACTATTTTAACCTGTTTTACGTTCTATACATTCGAACGCTATGCACGATATCAGCAATTTTTTTTGCATCTTTTTGTCCATCTGTCTCCACCCCTCCGGATAAATCTATGGCATATGCGCCCTGTTTCATAGCTTCTGTAATATTATGCAAACCGATTCCACCAGCGAGAAAATATGGTTTCTTATTCTTTTTGATAAGATTCCAGTCGAACGTAAGCCCTGTTCCGCCGGTTCCATTGTCAAACAGCAAGTAATCTGCACAACTATTCTGCCAGTACTGCACATCTGTCTCTGCACTTACAGAAATTGCTTTTATAACAGGTTTTCCGGTTTGTTCTTTTATCCAGCTGATTTCCTCCTCTGTCTCCTGACCATGCAGCTGCGCAATATCAATCGTATTTTCCATAAAAAAACGGGCAATTTTTTCCTTCGGTTCATTAACAAAAACGCCCACAGCCTGAATATCCGAAGAAAGCTTTTTCTTTAACCTTTCTGCCTGCTGTTTCGAAATGTAACGGCGGCTTTTTTCTGCAAAAACAAAGCCAATATAATCCGGCATCCATTGGTTTACAGCCTGGATGTCTTGCTCTCTGGTCAAACCACAGATTTTTATTTTCATTTATGCATACCTCCCCTCCTTTTCATTCACTTACCGCCTGCCATACACTTCAACGATGCAAACAAGCTTTCCTGTTCATACTCTCTTATTTATTTTTGACATAATTTTCTAATCAGTTGTCTTTTATCAGACGTTCTCATTAGTATCTCTCCGATTAACACGGCATCTGTACCACATTCTGAAAGCTTTGCAATATCCTTCTCGTCCCGGATACCGCTTTCAGAGACAAAAATACATGTTTTTGGCGCCATCTTCCGCAGCCTTATGCTTGTTGTAAGATCTACCTGGAACGTTTTCAAATCACGATTATTCACGCCGATAATCCTTGCCCCGCTATTAACGGCACATTTCACTTCTTCCTCCGTGTGAGCTTCTACTAATGCTGACAATCCTAATCGATCAGAAATCATTAAATAATCCTTTAATTCTTTTTCTGATAACAGCGCACAAATGAGAAGCACTGCAGACGCCCCCAATACTTTTGCTTCATAAATCATATAAGGATCTATCGTAAAGTCTTTGCGTAATACGGGAATTGACACCTGCGATGCAATCTCTTTTAAATATTCATCTCTGCCCTGAAAATAAAACGGCTCCGTAAGGCAGGATATTGCCGACGCCCCTGCCGCTTCGTACTCTTTGGCAATCTGCAAATACGGAAACTCCGCCGCAATGACACCTTTTGATGGGGAAGCTTTTTTTACCTCACAAATAAAGGAAACTCCCTCTTGTTTTAATGCCTGCTCAAATGGGAAAGTGTAATCAGTATCTAACGCTTCCGCCTGCATACGTAACACTTCCAAAGAAACTATCGTTTTCCGATGCGCAATCCGTTCTCTCGTTTTTGCTGCAATTTGATCTAATATCGTCATATCTCTCTTCCTTAAATTATCATTTATTTTCATTTGACAGTCTTATAAAATCCTGCAATCTGGCCTTTGCGGATCCACTGTCTATGATGTGTTCCGCCATGTGCACTCCTTCTGCTAAAGATATTGCTTTACCTGCAACATACAATCCTGCTCCCGCGTTTAACACAACTGCATTTCTTTTTGGCCCCTTTTCTCCATCCAAAACTGCTAATGTAATCGCAGCATTTTCTTCCGGCGTGCCGCCTGTCAGATCTGCTTTGTCGCATTTTTGAAACCCAAACTGTTCCGGTTCTATTTCATAAGAATGATAATGTCCATTTTTTACTTCACATACGATTGTAGGCGCACTCATAGATATTTCATCAAGCACATCCCGGCCAAACACTACCATAGCGCTTTTTACTCCCAAATTTGTCAATACTCTGGCTAATGGTTCCACTAATGCCTCCTCATAAACGCCCATTACCTGCATACTTGCTCCTGCAGGATTCGTTAACGGCCCCAAAATATTAAATACCGTACGTATCCCTAATTCCTTACGCACCGGAGCTACATATTTCATTGCCAGATGATAATTCTGTGCAAACAAAAAACAAATATTAATTTTATTTAATAACTCGGTGCTTCTTTCCGGCGGAATTGTAATATTTACACCTAGCGACTCCAATACATCCGCCGCTCCGCATCTGCTCGATGCCGCCCGGTTGCCATGTTTTGCAACAGGGACTCCGCCTGCGGATATCACAATCGCCGCAGTAGTGGAAATATTAAATGAATCCGAATGATCTCCGCCAGTTCCCACAATTTCAAGCACATCCATGTCATGCAAAAGCCTGATACAATGTTCTCGCATTCCTTTGGCCGAACCGGTTATCTCATCAATCGTTTCTCCTTTCATTGCCAGAGCCGTCAAATACGCGCTCATTTGAATCTGGCTGGTGTTCCCGCTCATAATTTCATCCATAACAGATTTTGCCATATCATAACTTAAGTTTTCTCTGTTTCTCAATGCTATAATTGCTTCTCTAATCATCTTATTTCCTCCAGCTCAGTCTTTTTATTTTAATTAAATATCTGACAAAAAATTTTGAATAATCTGCCGTCCATCGGGAGTTAATATCGATTCCGGATGAAACTGCACTCCGTAAACCGGATACACCCGATGTTCTACAGCCATGACCTCTCCCTTATCGGTACTGGCCGTTATTTTCAGACAGTCCGGGAGCAAATCCTTTACCGCAGCCAGAGAATGATATCTTGCTGCTGAAATCTGTCCTTTCAATCCCTTAAAAATCTTACTCTGTGCATCTACTTTTATCATAGACGCCTTTCCATGCATCAATTCCTGTGCATAAGAAACAGTGCCGCCAAAAGCTTCGCAAATGGCCTGATGACCCAGACATACTCCAAAAATCGGTATTCTGCCGGACAACTTAACCACTGCCTCTTCACAGATTCCTGCGTCTGCTGGTTTTCCCGGCCCCGGAGACAAAAAGACAGCTGCAGGATTTATTTGCTGAATTTCCTGTACTGTACATTCATCATTTCTGACCACCTGAATTTCAGAGCAGACACTTCCAATCAATTGGTATAAATTATAGGAAAAACTGTCATAATTATCTATTAATAAAATCATAAATCAATTCCTCCCTCTGCCTCTTGCAGTGCATTTAATACAGCTTTTGCTTTATTGGCACATTCTGCAAATTCGTTTTCCGGTATACTGTCCGCTACAATGCCTGCACCTGAACGAATAAATACTTTCCCATTTTTAGCGTATGCGATCCGTATGGCAATACAAGTATCTAAATTACCTGTAAAATCCAGGTAACCTATTGCGCCTCCATAGATACCACGCTTATTATTTTCCAATTCATTGATAATCTCACAGGCGCGCAGCTTTGGCGCACCGGAAAGCGTACCGGCCGGAAGGATTGCATCGACTGCATCTAATGCATCCTTATCTTCCCGCAGCTGCCCTTTTACGGTAGACCCGATATGCATGACATGGGAAAACCGTTCCATACACATATATTTCTCCACTTCCACACTTCCTATCTTACTGATTTTACCAATGTCATTACGCCCCAAATCGACCAGCATATTGTGTTCTGCCCGCTCCTTTTCATCTGCAAGCAGCTCCCGCTCTATCTCAATATCTTCCTCCCTGGTCTTTCCTCTTGGTCTTGTGCCTGCCAGCGGAAATGTACGCAAAATTCCACAATCCAACTTTACAAGCGTCTCAGGCGACGCCCCTGCAATCTCAATATCATCACTGGAAAAATAAAACATATAAGGAGACGGATTTGAACAACGCAGAATACGGTATGTATCCAATAAGCTCCCTTCTATCTCTGCTTCTATCCTGTTTGATAATACTACCTGGAAAATATCTCCCTCCTGTATATAGCGTTTTCCTTTTTCCACCATTTCACAGTATTGTTTTTTGTCAAATAAATAGCGAAATTCACTTTTCAGTCTTAATGGCTGATGAACTGCCACCTCTGATTGAGTCAAAAGCATTGCCATATCCCGCAGCTCCTTCTCTGCCTGAACATATGCCTTTTCCATGTCCGCAATTTTTATATTTACAATTAATATTACTTTTTGTCTGTAATTATCAAATGCGATTACTTTGTCAAATAACATCAAATCTGCATCCTGAAATGATTCTTCATCCTTTGCATCCAGCTTTAGAGAGGGTTCACTATATTTTATATAATCATAAGAAAAGTACCCTACCAATCCGCCGCAAAATGGTGGCATTCCCTTTATGCGTGGCGCACGATTTTCTTCTATCACTGTACGTATCAGGCTGCCCGGATGATCTGACTGTTCGGTAACTACTGCACCGGTTTTTTTATCTGTCACTTTTGTAATTCCATTTTGGCATGTGATCTCCATACCAGGATCATACCCCAGAAAAGAATATCTGCCCCACTGCCTGGACTGCTCCGCGCTTTCCAGCAAAAAACAATGATGGCTTGCATGTTTTAATCTGCGCACCGCCATTACCGGAGTCATACAATCTGCATAAATCTCCAGCTTCACCGGAAACCTGAAATATGGCTGCTGTGATTCTTCTGACATTTTTTCTAAAATCGCTTTTGCCTCGTTGATCGATGGATAAATCATATTCCAACCTCCTTGCAGTAATTTGATATTTTTTAGATAACACTGGTTTTTGTCCAACAAAAAACACCCGGTCCATGATCCGTGTATCATTACACGATCAAGGACGGGTGTTATGATTTCTGATTTTCGGATTTTGCTTTATTTCATATATCATCTTTCTATTACATCATCTTAATATTATATCATCTTCATAAACTAAGACTTTCATACATCTGTCTGTTAACGGCTGCAAAACAAACAGATACAAGATAGATATAAAATAAAATCCGGATTCATATTCATCCGCGGTGCCACCTTGTTTCACAGGAATTCCTGCGCTCTCTGACGAGATACCATCATATCTCCGGCAACTGACGTATGCCCAACGTCGCAGAATACTCAGCAATTATTATTTCCTGATTTGCCTTTGACTGCGCCCTCCGTGGTCCATTTAATAATCTGCGTTTAATCCGGCTCTCACCTAACCCGGACTCTCTGGATATGCACAACTATTTTTATCTCCACTTCAACGGTTTCTTGAATATTCAATTTTAATTTTTATTATTAAACCACAAGATTTTCTATTTGTCAATAACTTTTTTCTTCTAAAACAGAAATCAGCTGCTCTTTATCCAAACCGCTGATAGATACCCCATCCTCAGAAATAATAGAATCCGCAAGATTCTGCTTGTCCTCCTGCATTTTTAAAATTCTCTCTTCAATCGTACCTTTCGTAATCAAACGCATAACCGTAACTTTATTATCCTGGCCAATACGATGGGCGCGGTCTGTTGCCTGATTTTGCGCTGCGAGATTCCACCATGGATCATAATGAATGACCAGATCCGCAGCCGTAAGATTTAATCCCGTACCACCTGCTTTTAAAGAAATCAAAAATAAATCTGCATTTCCGTTTTGAAATTCTGTCACTAAACGACGCCGCTCTTCTTTACTCGTCTTGCCTGTTAACATAAATGCCCGTAGTCCGCATTGTGCAAACAACTTTGCCAGATGCTCCAGCATGGATGCAAACTGAGAAAACAATAAAATTTTATGGCCTGCGCTGACTGCATTTTGCACAACTTCCACACATGTTTTTGTTTTTGCAGAATCTCCTTGAAAGTTTTCATATACAAGCGACGGGTCACAGCATATCTGACGTAAAGCCGTTAACTCAGCCAAAACCCATAATTTTTGTGTCTTAAACTCCGCTTCAGTCTGTTTGGAAAGCGTCATAAGAAGCTGTTTTTCACGCGCCTGATACAGACTGTTCTGCTCTCCTTCCATCTTCGCATAGATCACTTCTTCTACTTTGTCCGGAAGCTCTTTTAGTACATCTTTTTTCAAACGGCGTAAAATAAACGGACGCACAAATCTTGACAGGCGGATTCTGGCCACATTGTCCCTGCTTTCCGTAATCGGACTTTCCAGTTCATCCTTAAATCGTTTATAACTGAACAGATAACCTGGCATTAAAAATTCAAAAATGCTCCAAAGCTCACTCAGCCTGTTTTCAATCGGTGTTCCTGTTAATGCAAAACGGCAGGTACAGGAAATTGCTTTTACTGCTTTTGCAGCCTGCGTTGAGGCATTTTTAATATACTGCGCCTCATCGATGATTACAAAATCAAACTGTTTTCCTTCATAAAAATCTATATCACGTTTTAACAAATCATATGAAGTTATTAACAGATCGCTTTTTTCCCATTCTTCTATCTGGACTTGTCTCGTATGCACCGGCCCGGCCACAGTTGCTGTCCGCGCAGAAGGATAAAATCGTCTGCACTCTTCTTCCCAATTATAAACAAGAGACGCCGGACATACGATCAGTGCGCTCGAACCCGAATGCGCAGCTAAAAATGTTAACACCTGCAAAGTTTTTCCAAGTCCCATATCATCAGCCAGTATGCCTCCAAAACCAAATTTCGCCAGCGAACACAGCCATTGAAACCCAATTTCCTGATATGGACGAAGAATCGCTTCTATTTGCTGTGGTATTTCATTATCTCCATCTTCCATTGACCTCATCTCTCGTATTACCGACTTAAACTCTTTGCTGCGTTCAATCCTTATATATTCGGCATTTTCCTTCATTAATGAATCCAAATATAAGGAACGGTACAGTGGCAGCTCTGCTTTACGTGCTTTCAACTGGTCTTTTGTCAAATGCAGTCCTTCATTTAATTCTGCCAATACCGCCAAAGAATTCTCATCCATACGAATAAAATCACCAGACTGCAGCTTGTGATACTTCTTCTTCTTTTTGTAATCCGCCAGTATTTCCAAAACTTCCTGCGCACTCATCCCTTCCACATTCCAGCTGACATCCAGCAGCTTTCCTTTTATAGAAATTCCTGCGGTAACATTTGGCATCGGTATGACATGCATTCCTTTAAAACGGTCCGTTGCAAAAATCTCTGACACCGTTTCCAACTGCGAAAGACCTTCCTCCAAAAATTCCAGCATACTGTCTTCCTCTTTACTGTAATAAGTCTGCTGGTCAGACGCTACCTCAAAATATTTTTCCAAAATGCTGCGCACCTGGAATTCCTTGCGTATATCACGGATCGCTTCTTCTTTTGCCGGAATCTTTGCTACATCATATTCTTTATCCCCATACAATACTTTTGCTTTGCATTCAATGCGGCCGCCAACTTTATCCAGATAACAGTGAAACAACGCTTCTTCCGTTTCATAAGAAGAAAAATCTACATGTTCCATCCGAACGTCCATTACGTTTTCAACCAGCGGCAATACATTTTTTGCAAATGCGCCAAAATCCGCTTCACTTAAATAAAAAGAGGGATTTGATAACTCTTCGTGATAATATCTGTACCGCCCATAATAAGTGTTTCTTTTTATATTTTCCCGTTCCTGTATCATCAGCTTTAAAAAGCCTTTCACCTGTTCATAATATTCCCTCGTGCAGATATAAAAACAGTTCCGCCATAAAATATACCACTGACTGCCTCCCTCAGTCAAAAATATTGGCTCCATAACTACATCTGCGCCCTTTTTTTTCTTATTGCCGGCAATCCTTATCGGCAGCCTTGGATTTTTTCTCAGAATCAGAACGTTTTCTTCTTTATTACATAGCTGATCGTCCACACAAAGCTGTCTTCCTTCATACATCTCCATCAAACGATCCAGCATTGGCGGAGACAACGTAACAGACCGTCGCTGCTGGGTACTGCTGTAACTCCAATTATGGTACCGCAAAGAAAATTCATTTTCGTTATCCAGTTCCAGCAGGAGATTCACGATACCGGTCGATTCCCTTGTAAACGCGCTTTGGCTGTGTGTAAACGCCAACCTTTTTCCATAGGATACATACCGCATCTGTTTGATATTTTCTACCAGCTCACCGATATCTTTTACAACATAAAGCTGTGTTGTCCCAATCTTTAGCTCCAAAGATTCTCTGTCCGCTTCCAGATGTAAAATCGGCGCCAGACGAACATCTCCGTTTCCATACTCCTGGCAAAACCGGTTACGATCCTGCAGTACATAGTAGTCTACCAAATTTTTCAGTTCTCTGTCACTAGGCTTTTCTGCCGATACGATTGTTAAATGTCCAGGCTTGCTTTCGACTTGATATGTACTGCCGTACGTCTCATTTGATTCTGCGCCGTCCGACGGTCCTTCCGTAAATGAATCGAATTCTCCTTCATCCACCTGATAATTATATTCCATGAATAATGCAACAAGATGCTTACACAAACCCGGATAAACCTTATTTGCCTCACACTCGCAATGATAGTCCAGGATCTTCTCGCCTTGCAGTGAAAATTCCACTTCTGCCTCTGCGCAATATATCTTGCCTTTACTTCCTCTTACCTTCGCACGAATAACAGAAACTCCGGCCTCATGATTCTTAATCTCGATCCGCCCTACATTCTCGTTCATAAATAAGTCATTACCACGTTTATATACCACATCCGGAGAATTCAATTTTATAACGTTTGGATCTATCATTCTCATCCCCATCATCTCCCTTCCTGATTATCGTACATGTAATCAATTCATAAACTTTTACTATTTTACCATGAAAGCAGAGCAAATCACAGGTCCATTTATATTATTTTATCTTTTTATATTTCTTTTATATATTCTTTGCAGGAATCTTTTGCAGTGCTTTATTTTTCAGGCATGCTCTAAGACTCCATACCGTTTAAAACCATCGTTTTTTCTTAAAGACCGCTAATAATACGACGCATACAAATATGCTCACTCCTACAAACACCGGATATGCATACTTCCAATGCATTTCCGGCATATTCGGAAAATTCATTCCATACCAGCCTGCCATCAGTGTCAAGGGCTGAAATACGGTCGTAATAACTGTAAACAAACGCATGAGATTATTTTGTTCAATATCTATCTGAGCCTGATAAGCTTCCCGCATCTGCGTCACATAATCGCGTAAATTTAATACATTCTGCAAATATCTTGTTGTACGATTCGCCAAAATGGTAAAATGCATCATACCCTCTTCGGAAAGCATTTTATTTTCATTCAGCAAAAGACTGTCCATAATCGTATCCAATTGTTCATAATACCGTTTCAGCCGCAGCAGCTCTTTACGATATGCAATAATCTTACGAATATAATTATTCTGAAACCGCACCATTGCAGCCATTTCTGCATCTGCCACTTCACACTCCAGGTCTTCCAGATTATCCATATCATTTTTCAGCAAATTTTGAAAAAAACTCCAGAGCGCACATTCATTGGTTGCTGCTTTTTGAAACAACGTTCTGGAAATCTCATATCCGCGCTGTCCTTCGCATAGCAAAAACAAATCTTCATGATCCAAATATACCATAATTTGATTTGCCGCTTTACCTGCCCGATGAATATCATATAGCGGAAATATAAACAACGTATAATTTCTGTGACTTTCAAAAGTCTCTGTTGTACCATCCCGGATATTATGAATGACCTTTGGTTCCATATATTTCTCATATTTTTCAGCATCATCTATTTGAAACACATTCTGCATGATATAAATGCTCCTTTCATTATAACAGGTCTTTTTCCTAATTTATTCTAATCATACAGATGCTTATTATTCCCCAGGCTTTGTTATTCCATACCGTTTCATTGTCATATCATTAAAAAAGCCATTTACTTCTAAAATTAACAATTTTGTGTATAGATACCTTTAAAATCGAAAACACTATCATAAAAATTATAGTGAGGTAATTCAATATGTCTAACAGGGAATGCATAAAAATCAACCTGCGAAAAGCAGCTGTCATTGGCTGTGGTTTCGTAGGTTCTTCTACTGCTTTTGCATTAATGCAAAGCGGTTTATTTTCCGAATTGATCTTAATTGATGCGGATACCGACCGCGCAGAAGGGGAAGCGCTGGATATCAGCCATGGAACCCCATTTGCAAGACCTATGAAAATCTACGCCGGCGCCTATAGAGACATCAGCGACGCCGCTGTCGTCATCATTACAGCCGGAGCTAACCAAAAACCAGATGAAACGAGGCTGGATCTTGTCAACAAAAACACCAAAATTATGCGCTCCGTCGTGCAGGAAATTATGAAATATGGCTGCGAAGGCATACTTTTAATTGTCTCCAACCCGGTTGATATTCTCACTTATGAAGCGTTAAAAATCTCCGGCCTTCCAAAAAACCGTGTCATCGGCTCGGGAACTGTACTTGACACCGGACGGTTAAAAAGTGAACTTGCAGAACACCTTGGTGTAGACAGCAGAAGTATTCATGCATTTATTATCGGCGAACATGGGGACAGTGAAATTGCCGCTTTCAGCAGTGCAAATGTGTCTGGAGTACCGCTTAACGATGTATGTGAAATGCGCGGCTATTTTCACCATGAAGCTGCCATGCGAGAAATTGCGCAGACCGTGAAAAACAGCGCATATGAAATCATCGAAAAGAAAAAAGCCACCTATTATGGAATCTCTATGGCTGTCCGAAGAATCTGTGAAGCCATTGTTCGTGATGAAAAATCAATTCTTCCGGTATCTGTAATGCTGGATGGCATTTACGGTCTGAAAGATATTGTATTAAGTATGCCAACAATTATCGGAGCCGGAGGCGCCGAAGGACAGATGCCGATCACTCTGAACCAGGCAGAACAAGATCAGCTCAAACAATCTGCCGATGTACTGCGTGATGTCATCAAAAATATTCATACATGATGCCATTTTGATTGAGTCAGACTTTATAATAAATTTTGTCTACTATTTACAAAGCAATTGAGGAGGACAATATGACAAGATCAGAAGCTATCGCCAGAAAAAGAAAAGCACGCAAAAGAAGACGGCGCGCCATTCGCCGGGCTGTATGTATGGCCGGGCTTATGGCTGTAATCGTCGCCGCTCTGCGTACAGCAAACAAGTATCTGCTTACCGCTGACAGTATTGCCAAACCGGAAAACAACCGCTTACAAGCTGCTTCCACTGTATCGATAAAACAGCCGATAGAACGCCACACCTTTCAGATTACGAACGATTTAAAAGATTATTCCAAAACGAGCAGCTTAGCATCCAAAATATATAAAAACCGCAATCAGTATTCAGATGCATTATTAACTGCCTATTTAAATAATCCCGAAATGGAAGACTTTATAGCAGGGTATTTGGATGCCGATCTTCCGCAGTATACCGCGCAAAAGGGATTTACCAGTAAAGAACTGCAAGAACGGTTCCCTTTGTTTCTGCAGTGGGACAAGCGCTGGGGCTATGTTTCTTACGGCGGCAGTATCATCGGGCTGTCAGGCTGCGGCCCAACCTGCCTTTCTATGGCGCTTGTATCTCTGACCGGACAGTCAGATAAAACTCCGGCCGATATCGCGCGCTTTAGTGAGGAAAACGGATACTATGTAGAAGGAAGCGGTACATCCTGGTCTTTGATGACAACCGGCGCCGCAACGCTTGGTCTGTATGCGCGGGAATTATCTTTGGACGAATCCGTAATGCAATCTTCTTTAGATGCAAACCATCCGATTATCTGCTCCATGGGCCCCGGAGACTTTACTACACAGGGACATTTTATTATGATCTACGGTTACGACGACGACGGATTTCTTGTCAATGATCCAAACTGCATTGCAAGAAGCAATAAAAGCTGGGATTTTGACACTCTGCGCGGGCAGATTAAAAACCTGTGGGCATATTCTGCCGGATAACAGCAACCGTTCAGATACTCACAACCACTTCATTTTCATATGGCCAGCACAGGAAATGTGCAAACCTGCCTGAACTGTTACGAATAACATCCGAAAATTTTTTAGAATGGATGATTTATTGTTGTATTTTAACTGGATCTGAGCTAAGATAAAGATAATCGAAAAAACATCTATATATCTTAAAAACTGCTACTACAATTATAATAGGTGAAATGAAAGCAGCAGCCATAAAAATGGAAAGGATGTGAAGGCTATGACAATGGTAAGCTTGTGTTTGGATGATGATATGAAGAAGCAACTGGATGAATTATGTAATGAAATGGGAATGAATCTTACTACTTTCTTTACAATATACGCAAAAAAAGCTCTTAGGGACCGCTGCATTCCATTTGATATTACCGCCCCTTTAGATCCTTTTTACTCAGATTCCAATATCACACAATTAAAAAAAGCAAATCAGCAAATAAAAAACGGTCAGGTAGTAGTAAAAACCATAGAAGAACTGGAGGCTATGGAATTTGAGTAAAATCACATTTGCTGAAGACGCCTGGGATGAATACCTTTATTGGCAGTCACAGGATAAAAAACTCTAAAAAAAATAAATAGTCTCTTAAAAGCTATCCAGCGTGAACCATTTTCTGGAGAGGGAAAACCTGAACCATTAAAAGGCAGCTCTAACGGAGAATGGAGCAGACGAATTAATGAAAAAGACAGGCTTGTCTATTCTATCACAAAAGAAAATATTGTTATAACGCAATGCAAAGGTCACTATGACGATAAATAAAATATAGATATGAAAATACAGCCCTATCCAGAGATAGAGCTGTATCTTCATATCTATTTTAATTTTTATTTAAACTTCTCTTTTTGCTCTGTCAGGAAACGAGGATCCTGAAAATAGTCAATCTTCATTGCATGTTTTACTTCTTCAAGCGTTTTGGCCGCTGTTTCTTTTGCCGTTTCACTTCCGCTCCGCAAAATCTCATATACCAGATCAATGTTTTTTTCATATTCTGCCCTGCGTGCACGAATTGGACGCAGTTCTTCCTGCATGACGCTGTTTAAAAACTTTTTAACTTTTACATCGCCAAGTCCGCCGCGTTTATAATGCTCTTTTAGTTCATCTAAATTCGCGTATTCCGGCAAATATTCTGCAAAATGCCCATCATTACTAAACGCATCCAAATACGTAAAGACCGTATTTCCTTCCAATTTCCCCGGATCCTGCACACGGATATGATCCGGATCTGTAAACATGGACATCACTTTTTTTTGCACGTCCTCTTCGTTTTCAGACAAATAAATGCAATTACCAAGCGATTTACTCATTTTTGCCTTTCCGTCCGTACCTGGCAGACGCAGACATGCTTCGTTATCCGGCAGGAGTATTTGAGGCTCTACCAATGTTTCTCCATATACAGAGTTAAATTTGTGTACAATCTCTCTTGTCTGCTCCAACATCGGCGCCTGGTCTTCTCCTACCGGAACCGTCGTAGCTTTAAATGCTGTGATATCTGCAGCCTGGCTAATCGGATACGTAAAAAATCCTACCGGGATACTTGTTTCAAAATTACGCATTTGAATCTCTGCTTTCACCGTCGGATTTCTCTGCAGCCTGGATACTGTAACAAGATTCATATAGTAAAAGGATAACTCCGTCAGCTCTGATATATGTGACTGGATAAAGATCGTAGATTTTTCAGGATCAATGCCTACCGATAAATAATCCAGCGCCACTTCCATAATGTTTTCACGTATTTTAGACGGATGATCCGCATTATCTGTCAATGCCTGCGCATCCGCAATCATAATAAATATTTTCTCAAATTCACCGGAATTTTGCAGCTCCACACGCCGTTTGAGCGAACCTGCATAGTGACCTACATGTAATTTTCCTGTTGGCCGGTCACCTGTCAATATGATTTTTTTATTCTCTGCCATTTTTCAAATCTCCATTTTCTTTGTTGATATTTATCATCAATTTTATTAATTTCATATTATTATTTTAATGTTATTATTATAATAATATTATTTAACATTATATCCAATGTTCTTTATAAATAAAAGCTTTTCTATATCATCAGTTTTGAACGTTCTTTACTCTTTTCTATCTTAGCATTTAACTTTCTGAACGGAATGCTGAACACTAATCCGATGACAAGTGATACAACCAGAAAAACAGCCAGCTTTCCTAAACTCTCCAGAAATGCATTCTCGTAAATACCTCCAACCGCTTCCTTTAACGCATCCATCGCATACGGAAACGGAAGGAACGTATAAATCTGCTGATAAATATCCGGTAATACCTCTTTTGGAAATGTTCCGCCGGCTCCGGCCACCTGAATGACCATAATGACAACCGCCAACGCTTCCCCCACATTACCAAATGCATAAGTAAGCGAATAAATCAATAACGTAAAAACAAAGCTTGCCAGCGCAGATGCACACCAGAACAAAAACAAATGCCGGCATTGTATATTCAGAAAAAAAACATCTCCAAGCACACAAATCAGCGTCTGCAGCTGCCCAACAATAAAAAATACTGCATATCTGCCAAAATATTCCTGATAATATTTCATATTTTCCACCCCTTTTATCGGGTGCACTTTTGTATGAATGATTGCCACAAGTATTAACGCTCCTACCCAAATAGAAAGCACTGTATAAAACGGAGCCATCTGCGATCCATAGTTTTTTATCGGATAAACCCGTTCTTTTTGCAGATTCACCGGCGTTGAAAAGAATGTTCCTATTTTTTCCGGTTCATTTTCCAATACATCGACCATCTGCTGCAGTAATTCACTGTCTTTAATTCCTATCAGTTCTGACTCCAGCTCATCCACATACTCATATAATCCTTTCAGCTCTTTGCGCATCTTCGTCAAATCTGCCTTACCATCTTTCATCAGCAGCAGATAGTCCTGCAGACGTACATTTGCCGTTTCGATACCCGATGTGCTGAAAGATACAGATGCGGTCGCAATTAAGCCAAGATCGCTGCGAAGATCTAATATAATCTTTTCATTTAATTGCAGCATACCTTTCATCGTCTGCATAACTGCGTCTGTCATTTTCTTTGCGGATCCGAGCATATGCTGCAGTCCCCTGATATCCTTCTTCAAATTCTCCATGCGCACTGTCATTTGATGGACTGCCGCATGGTTATCTGTATTTTCCAGCGTACTTCCCAATTTGGCAGCTAATTCCGTAATCGTTGCAAATACGGTAGTATTTACCTGTGTCTCCACTGCTGTCTTGGCCTTTCCGGTAATTTTCGTCGCGATTGCATTTTTCTTATCATTTTCATAGTAAAGAATTCTTCCTCCGTCCAGGTTGCCATCTATCATTTGCGTAATGCTTTTTGTAAAATCTTCAGGTATAATCAGCGCCGCATAAAAATCTCCGCTGTATACACCATTGATCGCCGTCCGTTCATCTTCCGGAAACACCCAGCCGATCGTGCGGTTCTCGTGCAGTGCATTCACAACAGAATCTCCAACTGCCAGCGAAAAATTTCTGATTTTTACACCTTCGTCTTTGGAATATACTGCAATCTTTAAGTTTGAAGTCGCATCTTCACTGTACGGATCCCAGTTTGAATGAATATTAAACCATGCATACAAGGACGGAATCACGCATAACCCCATAATAATGACCAGCGCGACTACATTGGTGCTGATACTTTTGAAATCTCTCAACATGATTTTAATAATGTTAGTCATTGTATGGTACCTCTTTCATAAACTGCCTGTTCCATTATAAAAACTTTTCCTTTTGCTGTTCCAGCATCTGCATCATCCTCTGACGATTTTGCAGTTTCTTTTCATCAATCTGCCGCAACAATTCTGTAACTGTTTCCTCAAACGCTTCGATATCTGCCCCTATGAGTCTGTCAGGTGAAATATGTTCCTGTTCCATATATCTTTGCAATCGTTCCTGCGCCTGAAAATCAATATATTCAATATAAATTAAATAACCAGCCAGCACAAACAAGGAAACGACCCACAATACGAGAAAGATCACTTTCTCACTTTCCGTCAAAAACAGTAGCAGCAAAAAGATCAATGGTATCCAAATAAGACACTGAATGCCTGCTTTAATCCGCTTCTGGTTTTCTATGTGAAGCTGTTCTTCTTCTTTTACAAGCTGCAGAAACAGATTTTGATACTGTTCCTTATCCAAATATATGCACCTCCTACATCATCTCCGTATCTTCCATCCGTCGTTCTACAAAATGATAGAATTTTCGGAACGGAAGCCTTATCACCAATCCCAATGCCAATGCCGCTCCCGCAAATATAAGCAATTGTAATAAATACAAGGCAAAATCATGCTCATACATACCTGCTATCGCTTCCCGCATCGCATGTATCGCATACGGAAATGGAAAGAAAATATAAAGTTTTTGATAAAACTGCGGCAAAATTTCAATCGGATAAGTGCCGCTCGAACCTGCAATCTGGATAACCATCAAGACTACAATCAGCGCTTTCCCTATATCACCGAAAGAAATGGTCAGCGCATAAATCAACAGAGAAAACGTAAAACTCGTAAGGAATGCTGCCAGCAAAAACCTTCTTGGATACAGGCACTGTATATGCAGCAAATATAAATTGCCCCATACTGTAATTGCCGCCTGCATCAATGCTAATACAAAAAAGAGCAAATATCTGCCAAAAAACAATTCATACGTTTTCGGATTTTCAATGCCATCTGTATGTGCCTTTACCTTTATAAGTGAAACAAGCACCACGCCGCCTACCCATAATGCCAGCGTCGTGTAAAAAGGCGCTACCCCTGAGCCATAATTATCTACCGGATACACCGCTTGCGTCTCAATAGAAACCGGCTCCGCAAAAAACGCCCCGTACTCTTTTGAATTTCCCTGTACAAAATCAAAGAAACTCTGCGCCAGCTGCGCTCCGCTGATTTCATTTATCATATCTGTAATCTGATCCAGCTTACTGCTGATATGATCCAAATCTTTTGCCATTCCTGTAAAACTCTGATTTGCCAAATCTACCGCCGCTGTTCCGCTTTTTAAGATCGTACTAAGCAAATCAATATCTTCTTTCATATTGCCAATCACCTGCGATATTTCCAAAGAGGTTTTTTGCAGATCATTGCCAATCATGACCAACGACTGGCTAATTGTCGTCTGTAATGTCTGTTGAACATTTAATATTTGCTGCTCAAGCTGCTGTTCCATTAGATTCAGCTGATCCAATACCCCGGCATCCTCTGAGCGGGAACGGCTGGCAATCCTTTGCTGCATGGCGCTTAGCGCTTGCGACTGATTTTCAAGCTGTGTCAATATTACCCCTTGCGATAGGTTGATCGTAGCGGCATTTAATGACTGCAAAGAATTAATCAGCTGATCTAAAGAACTTTTGGCGCTGGAAATGCTTGTGCCAAAACGTTCGTAATAAGCGTTCTTCTGCTCCTGTATCTGTGTCCTCTGCGCAAGCCTCAGCTGTGCAAGCGCATCACTGACTGACTGGACAGCCTGCGCATTCGCAGCATTCAGCAAATCCGCCAATGCCTTTGTATCCGGCACTCTGGAAATATCTGCCTGTACATGCTCCAGATTGCCGCCAATCGTATTAAGATCACTGTTTGCTGCATCAATGGAAGCCGTCAGCTTGTCGTTTGCCTGTATCAAAGATTTCACTACTGACGAAAACCGATTTGCAGTATCTTTCGCCCGTTCCATTTTTGATACGATCCCTGCAGCTATTTCTTCCGCTTCCATATTTTGAACCACATCTTTTTGTTTATCAAACAAAAGACTGACGACAAGCGATATATACTGTTCATTTATATTAGTCTCAAGCGTAGATACTGCGGTATCCGTGATTTTCGTTGCAACTGCGTTTTTCTTTTCATTTTCATAGTACGTCACAGTCGGACGATTTAAGCCGTCTAAAAACCCCTGATACATACATTCCGTAAAATCTTCCTCAAACACAACCGCCGCATAATAACTGCCGTCATAGACTCCCCGGACCGCTTCCTCCTCCGTATCTACAAATGTCCAGGCAATACTTTTGTTCTCTTTTAATGTTTCCATTACCGTATCTGCCACGTTGACACTGCTGCCTTGCGCGTCTGTATAACCTCTGTCTTTCGATGCAGCTGCAATCTTAATATTTCCGGTACTCCCATACGGATCCCAATTGGAATAAATATTAAACCATGCATATAATGCCGGAAGGATACATAACCCTCCGGCAATGATAAGTGCAAATGGATTTTTTAAAAGTGCCGCTACATCTCTGAAAAATATTTTTCTGATATTCTGCATAGCTTTTTACCTGATTTGATATGAAACTGGTTATCGGGACTTCATTTTTATTTTCGATGCTGCGCTGCTGACCGTGTAAGTTTCGCTGTCTCTCGTCATCTGCGCAGTTACTTTTATATAATATGTTTTACCTGCTTTCAGCTTTGCTCCTCCATATTTTCCAACAGACATGGAAGTTTTTGCCGTTTCCGCAGTCTTTTTAAATCCATTGGATGCATTTTTGGATATATATACTATATATTTGTCAGCGCCTTGTACGGCCGGCCACTTTACAACAGCCTTGCCGTTTTTCTGACTTAGTTTTAAAGATTTTAAAGCAGTCGAAACATATGTATAATCTGTCCAGTCCCCATAGCTGCGGTAACCGCCCGCCTGATCGTAATATCCCCGGACACGGACTGCATAAAATCCGTTGTTTTTTATACCATCGTCTTCGATTGCAATACCGGCGCTGTCGCCCTCACTGCTTTCCAGTAAATTACCGGACGCTTCATAAATCTCGGCTTCTGACTTGTATATATCACTAAGTCCCCTGATAGCAAGCGAACAATATCCCGGCTTTATATGATTCAGTTTAACCTCTGATGGTATCGCTGCTGCCGGTGCTCCTTCTACAGAAGCAATTGCTCCTTTCAGCGGGATTCCGGTATGAAGCTTATTTGCAGGCTGTATCTGGAAAATATATTTTGCCTGCTTCAGATTTGTAATCTTACATTCTGACACATCTCCAAGGTCTTCCCTGTTCACTGAAGTGCTTGGTTTTCCTGACTCCCAATAACTAATGTAATAGGTGCCTGCATCAGATGCTTTCTTCCACTTCAATGTGACAGAGTCTATCGTAGAAGCGCTAATCACAAAATCCGATACTTTTTCATCCGGCGCCTTCACAAGAACCTGATCCAGCAAGTCCGCTGCCTGTAGCTTCTGTCTGTTTCCCGATCCGGTCAAAGGCATCAGCATTCCTGTCAAAAATGCAGCTAACACGCATTTGCGCACAAAATGCTGATTCTTTTTTGGTTTGTCCGTTTTTCTTAACATTTTATCATCCTCCTTATGCTGACTATTGCTCTTTGTCCGCATTTACAAGCACAAAATCATCAATCATGCCCCAGCCACCGCCAGCACATTTTACCTTCACTCCAATCGTAAGATCTGTTTTGCCATCCAGCTTCAAGCGTTTGATGACGGGCTTTTTCCATGCAGCGCGATCGCTTAGTTTTACAGGTTTTGACCGTATGATCTTTTCCTCTGTTACTGCATAGAGATATATTTTTGCCGCCGGCCCAACATCTGCTCCCCGAATACAGGCAGATATTTTATAAGTTCCTTTCTTTAAACCGGATACGGTTTGTTCGATTTTAAAATTTTGTTTTTCTTCACTCCAAAATTGAAAACTATGTTTGCCGGACTTTGCATCCGCTTCCTTTTCCTTTATGTTTGTTGGATTGTTCTCTCCTTGATAAGATATTTTCCACATGGAAATATCATTTTTTTCAAATCCCGCATTCAACAGCCAGTTCTTTTTTGCTGCAGTCACATGACAGACTGCCGGAATACCGTCTTCTAATCTTCCTTTTACTGTATATGTTCCTGCCTTGTCTGTCCGAATGTCATCGGTCTGCCTTTTATCCCAGATAACCGGAACCAGGCAATTCAACGAGCGGTCGTTATATACCGCCTCTACCGTTTCCGGCATTTGCAGCGTATCCCCCAAATTTACTTCCACGTTCGCTTCCTTGACATAATCAACCTCCGGTTTACAGGATGCACCATGTTCCAAATATTTAAATACGTTTAAAGAATCAAGTGGATGCCCTTGTGCATCAAATAATGCCTGATTATCCCATTTCCCCTGCCAATAAAATACGCCAAGCGCTGAAGCCTGTACTGCTGCCTCCATCACATCCCGAATACATAATGCCTGGCTCTG
Source organism: uncultured Eubacterium sp. (assembly GCA_910584595.1). Taxonomy (GTDB): domain Bacteria; phylum Bacillota; class Clostridia; order Lachnospirales; family Lachnospiraceae; genus Eubacterium_J. The sequence goes on along the minus strand of CAJUBQ010000015.1, from coordinate 44,996 downwards.
TACACTCGCTGCATATCCATCTATCAACTCTTCTTTTTTAATGCGATTTTTAAATCGGTCTTCTTTTTCCAATGTATAACAATAAGCAGTTTCCAGCACAAGCGTTTCTTTTTCAAAGGAATTGTGAATATCCTTCAATACAGTCGTCATATTTTGCATTGTGCCATGCCAGTAAGGATAATAAGAAACACCTAAAATATCATAATCTAACTGTGCTTCTGCCAATGTCTGCGCACAAAAAACAGCTTGATCGTGATCCTCTGCCTCAGCAATATGAACAGCCACTTGCATCTGCCTTCCATTTTTCTGCGCAGTTTCGCGTACTGCACTGCTGCACTGCGCTAGCAGTGGCGTAATGCATTCCCATTCCTTTTCACCAGCCAGCCCGTTGTTAATCTCATTACCAATCTGAACAATGCCAACATCTGCGCCGGCGTCCAAAATTGTCTGTATGCTTTCTTTTGTAAAATCATATACCGCCTGCTGTTTTTCTTCCAAATCCATAGTTTTCCACTTTTTCGGCACGAACTGTTTTTCAAAATCAGCCCGCAGATCAGAATAATGAAAATCCACCAGCAGCTTTAATCCATTTTGCGCAGCTTTTGCCCCGATTTTAGCAATTTCTTCCACATTGCTGCCGCTGTTTTTTCCGTTTTTATCATAACAAGCATTCCATACCTGAACGCGAATATAATTGACCCCTGCATCCGCCAGAACACGAAATAACTCCTCCTGTTCTCCCTGTTCATAATAGCAGGCATGATCGCTTTCATCCGGCATAATCACATTTGATACATCCATCCCCCTGATAAACTCTTCAGATATCCCTTCAATCGGTTCTATAAAAATCCTGGCTTCTCCTTCTCCTCCCTGTTCTTCCTGTGCACTTTGCTTTTCTACGGTTTCCTGCTTCCCTTCTTCTGACCTGGCATGCTGTGTATCCTTTTTCCCACATGCAGTCATTTCAGCAAACAGTAATATGATAAGTATCGTGCACATTATTTTCTTTATCATAAACTATATTTCCTCTATTTTACTTATCTTTCTTTATCTGTCATATCGTCTAACCTGACCTTATTTGATAACGAAAGAATCCGGCACTTCGCCGCAGGCGATCTTCAAATGTGCCGGATTCTGTTGTATTCACCAAAAGGATCCTGACAGATTCCTACGCCATATGATCTACAGCTGCTCTCTCAATCGGAAGTCCTGCAGAATATACTTCCAAAAACTCATCAAACCCTTTTACATCATCCGGATCCGGATCCATTCTTGTCCCTTCCTGTCCGGCAAATACTTTTTGATTCAGATAATCGTCCAGACTTTCCCCGTCGGATTTATTTACCATATATGACGCCAGCAGCGCAATTCCCCATGCACCGCCTTCTCCGGCAGTTTCCATTACAAATACCGGCGCGTCAATTGCCGCTGCAAGAATACTCTGTCCTACGCCTTTGGTCTTGAACAAACCGCCATGCCCTAACATTTTATCTACTTTTACGCCTTCTTCTTTGAGCATCAGGTTCAGACCTGTTTTTAATGCACTTAAAGATGTCATTAAATGTACGCGCATAAAGTTTGCCAGATTAAAATTACTGTCCGGTTTGCGCACAAACAGCGGACGCCCGGCCTCAAAATTGGTTACATGCTCCCCTGAGAAATAATTGTATGCAAGCAGACCGCCGCAATTCTTATCCCCTTCTAATGCTTTGTGATACAAAACGCCAAACAGCTGATTCATATCCACCGTCATGCCAAAGCTCTCCGCAAATTCCTTAAACAGGTTCACCCATGCATTGAGATCTGAGGTACAGTTATTGCAGTGCACCATACCAACAAGATTTCCGGTTGGCGTTGTTACAAGGTCAATCTCTTCATATACTTTTGACAGCTCTTTTTCCATAACGACCATTCCAAATACTGAAGTGCCTGCAGACACATTGCCTGTACGTACCGCAACGCTGTTCGTTGCTACCATGCCTGTTCCCGCATCGCCTTCCGGCGGACAGATTGGAATGCCTGCCTGCAGCTTTCCGGATACATCCAGCTTCTTTGCACCTTCTTCTGTCAGATTTCCGGCAGCTTCACCTGCTGAAAGTACTTTTGGCATGATATCTCTTAATTTCCATGCATATCCTTTGTCTGAGATTCTTTCATTAAACTGGCCGATCATCCGCTCGTTATAATCACAGGTCGCAATATCTATTGGAAACATACCGGACGCCTCGCCGACGCCAAGCGCCTTTTCTCCTGTCAGCTGCCAATGTATGTATCCGGCAAGTGTAACGAGATAATCAATCTTCGCCACATGCTCTTCTCCATTTAAAATTGCCTGATCTAAATGTGCAATACTCCATCTTTGCGGGATATGGTACTGAAACAGCTCTGTCAGCTGTTCGCTTGCCTGTTCGGTAATCGTATTTCTCCACGTACGGAACGGAACCAGCAATTCTCCTGCCTTATCAAATACCATGTATCCATGCATCATAGCTGAAAACCCGATCGCAGCAAGATTTGTCACTTCTACGCCATACTGTGTTTTTACATCTTCTGTCATCTTTGTATAACTGTCCTGTAAGCCTGTCCAAATATCATCCAGCGTATACGTCCAGATTCCGTCCTCCAGACGGTTTTCCCAGTCATGCGCGCCGGACGCGATCGGCGTATTGTCTTCTCCGATCAGCACCGCCTTAATACGAGTGGAGCCAAACTCTATACCGAGCACAGCTTTTCCATTTGCTATTGTTTCTTTAATATCGCTCATGAAGCACCTCCGAAATATTATTTTTGCTATTCTTTATGTTACTCTTTTTTTGGTCATTTGTCATTAAAAAAACAGTTTTTTTTCCACTTTTAAAAAATTTGAGAAATGATTGAACATCCGGCTTTTTCATGCTAAAATAAAACGCAGTGACAAAAATAAGAAAAAATATAAAACATTTAGGAGGTTTACATATGGCATGGTATGACGAAGCTGTATTTTATCACATTTATCCACTGGGACTTACAGGAGCGCCAAAAGAAAATTCTTACGGCACGCCGGAACACCGTCTGAACACACTTATCCCATGGATTTCCCATATGAAAGAAATCGGCTGCAACGCCGTTTACATCGGGCCGCTGTTTGAGTCCGTAGGGCATGGGTATGAAACCACGGATTACAAAAAGCTGGACAGCAGACTTGGCACAAACGAAGATCTGACAAATTATGTCGCAAAATGCCACGAACAGGGCATCCGTGTTATTTTAGATGGTGTTTTCAACCATACCGGACGTGATTTTTTTGCTTTTCAGGATATTAAAAAAAATCGGGAAAATTCTCCTTACAAAGATTGGTACTGCAACGTGAACTTCTGGGGAAATAATGAATATAATGACGGTTTTTCTTATGAAAACTGGGGCGGCTACAATCTGCTCGTAAAACTGAATCAGCACAATCCTGCTGTCAGAGACTATATTTGCGATGTTATCCGCTTTTGGGTCAGCGAATTTGATATTGATGGAATCCGTCTGGACGCTGCAGATGTTTTAGATTTTGAGTATATGAAATCTCTGCGCCATACAGCAAATGAAGTAAAACCTGACTTCTGGCTGATGGGTGAAGTTATTCACGGTGATTATACGCGTTGGGTCAATGAAGGCACTTTGCATTCCGTTACCAACTACAACCTTCATAAAGCGTTGTATTCCGGGCATAACGATCACAACTATTTTGAAATTGCACATACGGTCAAACGATTATATGAAATGGGCGGCAGCCGTCCGGACGGATTAAAGCTCTATAATTTTGTGGACAACCACGACGTAGAACGTATTTATACAAAGCTGAACAACAAAGCCCACTTTAACCCTGTTCATATCCTGCTCTATACCCTCCCGGGCGTCCCATCGATTTATTATGGGTCTGAATTTGGCATCGAAGGAAAGAAAGAACGTTTTTCTGATGATTCTTTACGTCCTGCACTTTCCCTGTCAGACTATGCAGATGCCGTTACAGACAATCCTCATACATGCCTGATCGCAGCATTAGGAAACATCCGTCAGAATACTCCTGCGCTTTCTTACGGCGATTATCAGGAATTGCTGCTGACCAACCGCCAGTATGCATTTTCCAGAAATCTTAACGGACAATCTGTCATTGTCTCTGTAAACAACGATGACAGTGATTATGTTATGACACTCCGCGCCGGCAGCGCCGCACAATATATCGGAGCTCTTTCCGGAGAAAAAGTATCTGTAAACGGTGGAAATATCGTTGTAAATGTAAAGGCAAACAGCGGTGATATCTGGCTGCCTGTTACACCGGATACAAAAGCTCCTGTATCACCTGTAACGCCAGTCATTACACAACCGCAAACTGCTGCACAGCCGGCTCCGTCTGCGCCTGAAAACGCAAATGCTGTGAAAGAAATCCATACGGAAACCAATACTGCAAAACCTGCAGACAACTCTGCCAAAGCAGAACCGGTTCCATCCGCAGACAGTTGTGCACAGGCAAATGACAAACAAGCAGTTTCCTCTGACTCACAGGATTTTGAAAACGGAAAGATTGCAGGACTTCAGGAAGCAATTCTTGCTATTATGGAGAAAAACGGCCCTGTTACCGATCAGATGCGCAGAGATGTCGAAGCAAATGTATATCATGATTCCTTAATTGCGTGGATTAAGAGCTTTCGTTAAATAAAAAATAAAGACATTCACAGATTATTACACAGGAAAATCTCAGGACATATTCCACCATAAAAAGACTTTGAACCCGATATAAACATTCATCATGTAATATTTATATCGGGTTCAAAAATCAAGCTAAACTTTTCATTTTTCACATTTCCTCGGACAAACCTTTATATACTGTAATCTCCATCCTTCTGCAGTTTCCAGCCCATCAAATCCGCAAGCGTGATATGGTCAATCACTTCATTCACAGCCTCGTTCATCTTTCGATATACCAGAACCGTTACGCAGTCATCACTTTTATCACAGCCTCCAATCTCCGAATCCAGACATTCTACAGGCGCAAGGCTTCCTTCCGTCAGCCGCAAAATCATCCCCACCGTACACTCCTCTGACGGCTTGTTCAGCAGATAGCCGCCTTGCGGGCCGCGTACGCTGCGTACATATCCGGCTTTATTTAATACTGCGACAATCTGCTCCAGATATTTATCTGATATTTCCTGCCTGGCAGCAATTTCTTTAATCCTGACAGGCGTTCCTGTATCATGCAGCGCCAGATCCAGCATTAAACGCAGCGCATATCTTCCTTTTGTCGAAATCCTCATAGCTATTCCTCCATAATTCCTACTAAGTATCTATGATACGATATCCTACAAGGAAAAGCAAGCAGTTTTTATTTGCTAGATGACTCTATGTTCCATCCATTTTCCGCCAAGAAAGCGGACGCCAAAGAAAATGCTCCTGCAGATCCAATCGATACACATTCCCAGCCAGACGCCGGTAAGTCCCATATTCATTTGCTGCACAAAATAGTAAGACAGCACCACACGAAAGATCCACATGCTCAAAATGCTGATGCTCATCGTATACTTTGCGTCTCCCCCGCTGCGCAGCACTTGCGGCAGCGTAAAACTAAGCGCCCAGAAAAAAATACTGAAAATACAAAACAGCCGGATAACTTCGATACACATCTCCTTTGCTGCTTTTGTCAGATGATAAGCTTCGGATACGAACGGAATGCTGGCATATACAGCAATATTCATGACTGCCAGGCCAATGGCTGCCATTGCTAGCAACTGCTTTGCATATCGCTTTGCCTGCTCTTTATCTCCTGCACCCAGACATCGTCCAATCACTGGAATGACCGCAAGGCCGATGGTATTGCCTGGAATGTTAGCTACTGTCGCAACCGTATTGGCTACCGCATTGGCTGCAATCGCAGAGGTTCCAAGCGTTGCTGTCAGGCTGCTGACACACAGCTTTCCAATCTGAAACATTCCATTTTCCAGTCCGCTTGGAATGCCGATCACAAGAATAGGGCGTATCTGTTGCCTTTCTGGTTTTAGATCTGTTATCCGGTCAATGCGAAACGGATGATCTGCTTTCTGCTGCTGCAGCGTTACCCAAACCGCTGAGAAAATGCGTCCTGCCAGAGTTGCAAGCGCCGCTCCCAGCACTCCCATATGAAAGCCATAAATGAGCAGCGCATTCCCAAAAATATTTATCACATTCATAACAAGGCTTGCTTTCATGCTCACTTCGCTGTTTCCCTGTGCACGAAACAACGCCGCTCCTGCACTATAAACTCCCATAAACGGATACGACACGGCGCTGATAAATAAATATATCTGTGCATACCCCATGACACGATCATCAATACTGCCAAAAACAAAACGCAAAATTCCTCTGCTCCCTGCCACTGTTACGATCATCACAAGGCTCGTGCTTATCAAAAGCACACTATACAGCTGCGCCGAACACTTTTTCATCTGCCTGAAATTTTTCTGACCCATGTATTGGCTGACTACTACTGCTCCGCCCGACGCCAATGCCGATAAAATCTGAAAAACCAGCACATTCAGCGTATCTACCAAACTAACGCTGGATACCGCTGCTTCGCTGACGCTGGATACCATAAATGTATCCGCCAGCCCCATTGTAACTGCCAAAAACTGTTCCAGCAGCAGAGGCCATATTAGCTTCATCATCTGCCGGCGTGTATAAAAAAGCTCTTTTTCTTCCTCCTGCTCCATCATTACTCATCTCCCCTTCAAAATACATGGAATAAACCATTTATAACGCAGAATAAGAAGCAATTCCAAGCGCTACGCAAATCAAATATAGCAACAGCAAATGTACCGGATAGACCAGATAAAAGAAATACTTTAGCTTCCAGCCACGCTTTCCGTTATAAAATCCAATCGGCACAAATGCCAAAGGAGCTGCAACCTCCCAGGCAAATACAATACATCCTGTCACAATCTGCCATACTTTTTTCTTGCGGAACAAATAAAGCGTTACCATACACAATATGCCAATGGCCGCATAATCTGTATTAGCAAAATGCGCCGCTGCCATACCTGCTACAATCACCACCGCTATCACGGGAATTTGCAGCGCCAGATTGTTTTTAAGATGCTCCTGTGCCCACTGGATTCCCACCATCACAAGAAAACCGATAAACAGCGTAAAGAACACATTCTGATAACTAAATTCTAATATTTTTCCATGAAACAACAAATCAAACGGAACTTCTGATATCGCCGCAAACGCCAGCAGCCTTGCAGCATATTTCATTTTGTTATGCGTATGTTTGAGCCCTTCTACCATCAGAAAACAATAGATCGGAAATGCCAGTCTGCCAATCATGCGCATCACGTTATATACAGCAAACAACTGCGCATTTTGATCCAGCCATTGCTGAATCTCCGCCATATTTCCATTATTAAGATTGTTCAATCCGCTGATTGACAAATATCTGCCTAAAATGCCAGCCGCAGTATGATCGATAATCATTGTAATCACAGCTATTAGTTTTAATGTACTGCCGCTGACGCCCCGTTTCCGCTGCCATTGCTCCATGCTGTTTTCTCCCTCTTTTTGATAAGTGTTTTGCACAGATTTATTCTGTTTTATTTTTTGCTCCATAGATGATAGCCCTCCTGTCAACAATGTTTATATTATAACACATTTTTCCTAAGACGCGGCGCTCATTTATGTATGAAAAAAAAGCTTCTGCTGTTCATTATATGTTATTATTGCTCAAAAAAATCCGCCGGATGCCGACACATCCAACGGATTTCATATTTAAGCCACATACCGATACATAAATATAAAGTGGCAGATACTTCCTGCCATCACAAATAAATGAAAGATTTCATGTGAGCCAAAATATTTATGATGCTGATTAAAGATGGGTAGTTTGAGCGCATAGATCACACCACCAATCGTATAAATGATCCCCCCTGCCAACAGCCATAAAAACGCCTGTACCGGCAATGTCTGCAAAAGCGTTCCAAATACTGCCACACATACCCATCCCATCGCAATATAAATAACAGAAGAAAACCATTTAGGACAAGTAATCCAGACTGCTTTAATGACCATACCAACAATCGCTATGCCCCATACAACTGACAAAAGCGTATAGCCCTGCCTGCCTCCTAATACAATCAGGCAGACCGGCGTATAAGACCCTGCAATGAGCACAAAAATCATCATATGATCGATCTTACGAAATACTTTTAATATTTTATCTGAAACGTTTACCGAATGATACATCGTACTTGCTCCGTACAGTAATATCATACTGCACATAAAAACTCCCATCGCCACGGCACACTGAACGCCTGACGTAACTCCCGCTTTGATTAGAAGCGGCGCTGATGCAGCAATTGCTGATAACATGCCAATAAAATGTGTAATTGCACTTCCCGGTTCCCGAATCGTAATATCCATGATGATTCCTCCTTGCCTGCCATTTGCTTTTTTTAGTGTCTTTTTCTTTATTATGTAATATATGATATTTTATTATGTAGTATTGATTACTATGTATCATATTCCCATTCTGCCTGTTTGTCAAGGTCAAAATGAAAAATCATAAAATTATCATGCATTTTACACTTTATGCATATTTTTCCAAATATGTTACACACTATCTGTATGCTATTCCTCATTATTTTACGTCAATATATTTCACCTCCGATAAAAGCGCCCCTTTAACATCCTTTCAGAGGATGTTTTGGCCGGCAAAACCATTCCGTCAGGCGCAAAGTCTGACTATGGAAAGCTTAAGTGAATGACATTGGATAACCGCTGAAACTGTTACAATATATCCACTACATTATAATAGGAGTATAAAAGTATGAATAAACAATTAACCTCTGATTTTGCAGCTAACCAGCAAATGATAGATGAAATTTTTCATCCGCAGCTAAGTTATGATCTGATGCTGCGTTCTTTTGTCATTGCTCAAAGACCGGCCTGCTTTTATATGATTGACGGACTCCATAAAGACGATATTTTAGAAAAGATCATGGACAGCTTTTTCTCCGTCACGCCTGATACAATGCCGCCTTCGGCACAGGCATTTTCGAATCTTATGATCCCTTATGGAGAAGTAGAACTGGTGAAAGACAGCGATTCGCTTACTACTTCACTTTTGTCTGGCGTCCCTATTCTGATTATAGATGGTTATGAGCAGGCGCTTGCCATTGATTTTCGAACATATCCCGCCAGAAGTATAGAAGAACCTTCCAAAGAAAAGGTATTGCGCGGCTCAAAAGACGGTTTTGTAGAAACGATCGTATTTAATACGGCTTTAATCCGACGCAGAATCCGCAATCCTGATCTTGTTATGGAGATCACTTCCGTCGGCAAAAGTTCCCGTACAGACGTAGTGCTCTCCTATATGAGGGGGCGGGCAGATCCGCATTTTTTAGACAATATCCGAAAACGTCTGTCTGAAATCTCTGTCGATGCCCTGACGATGAACTGCGAAAGTCTTGCGGAATCACTATGTCCGCATCACTGGATCAACCCTTTTCCAAAATACAAATATACAGAACGGCCGGATACTGCCGCTGCAGCTATTTTAGAAGGAAGTATTGTACTATTAACAGACAATTCTCCATCCGCCATTATACTGCCTGCCAGTTTATTTGAACTGACTGAAGAAGCCAATGACTATTATTTACCGCCTGTTACCGGCACTTACCTGCGTCTGTCCAGGCTGCTTGTAAATATTACCGCGCTTGTACTCACTCCTACCTGGCTGCTGTTTTTACACGATCCGCAATGGCTGCCGCAGGCATTGTCTTTTATCCTCGTAAAAGATGAGATTCATGTGCCTATCTTGTTTCAGCTGCTTTTGCTGGAATTTGCCATTGACGGCATGAAACTGGCCGCTATGAATACGCCTGAAATGCTAAGCACCCCCTTAAGCGTTATCGCTGGCATTGTACTTGGCGACTTTGCTTCACAATCCGGCTGGTTTAATCCTGAGACAATGTTGTATATGGCATTTGTAGCTATCGCAAATTATGCACAGGCCAGTTATGAGCTTGGGTATGCATTAAAGTTTATGCGTATCATTCTGCTCATAAGTACAGGCATATTTGGTGTTTATGGGTATATAGGCGGTATTCTGCTCTGCATTTTCGCTATCGCCGGAAACAAGACACTGTCCGGCATCGGTTATCTGTATCCGTTGATTCCGTTCAATGGAAAAGAACTCTTAAGACGTTTATTCCGGGTAAGTCTGGAAGATGCGCAGAAACAATAAGACATTTTGAATCCCAGAATAAATAACTGCGGTCAATATACAAAATTATCTTGACAATCAGGCATACTATCCCTTTTAATATAAAAACAGAGGGAAATTTTTCGTATCGAATCTAAGGGAAGGAGAAACATATGAAAAAAGTCGTAAAAGTACTGCAGCAGATTTGCAGAATACTGGAACTGGTTGTCGCTGTATTTGTATTGCTCGGGATTATAATGGCCATTATCAGCCTGTTAAAAGATGATATCAAACTATTTGAAGAACTGCTGAACGATATGACCGTGTTTCGACACTATCTGGAAAAGATTTTTGTACTTGTCATTGGCATCGAATTTTTGGAAATGCTCTGCCATCCAAATTCAGACAATGTGATTCAGGTATTGATCTTTCTGGTAGCGCGCCATATGATTGTGGGCGAGACTACGCCGTATGAAGATTTTGTATCAGTATTAAGTATCGCCGTATTGTTTGTTTTACGCAAATACATGCACAGCGGCGGTAAACAGGCAAAGAATCAAACGGATACCGGTTCAAAATAGCAGATCAGACAGGTCTTCACAGTATATTCCCAATAGGATAATTTCAGTGCAGACCTGTCTGAATCACTGCTTCGGATATTTCTAATTCACATAATTTTCTGTCAGCTCTCCATACTTTTCATAGTTTGTAATTCTTGCTATATGATTATCCTCATCTACAAAAACTACTTTCGGCTTATGCTGCTTTGCTTCTTCAGGCGTCATCTGCGCATAGCTCATCAGTATAATATGGTCGCCCACCGCAACCTGTCTGGCTGCAGCGCCATTTAAACAAATCATACCGGAACCGGCTTCTCCCGCAATCGTATACGTCTCAAACCGGCTGCCGTTTTCGATATCTACAATCTGTACCATTTCATATTCTAAAATACCGGCAGCTTCTAACAAATCTGTATCCACCGTAATACTGCCAACATACTGTAACTCTGCCTGTTTTACAACTGCACGATGGATTTTCCCTTTTAACATCGTAAGATTCATAAAAGCCTCCTTACTTTTCAACAATAAAATTATCAATCAGCCTTGTTTTCCCTATAAATACGGCAATTGCGACCAGTACAGATCCTTGTATTATTTCTATCGGCGTAATTGTGTCAAAGTCAACGACATCTACATAATCAATTTTTGCCATTGGTTCTTTTTCGATTTCCTGTATGATTGCCTTTCGAACAGCCTGAGCGTCTGTCTCGCCGGCTTCTACCAATGCTTTTCCAGCATTCAGACTGCGGCTTAATACAAGCGCTGCCTGCCTCTCTTTTTCGTTCAGATACGTATTTCTCGAGCTTTTTGCGAGTCCATCTTCTTCACGGATAATTGGACACCCAATAATTTGTGTACCCACATTCAAATCACTTACCATACGCTTTACAACTGCCAGCTGCTGTGCATCTTTCTGTCCAAAATAAGCGCGATCCGGCGTTACGATATGAAACAATTTCAGCACAACCGTCTGTACACCGCGAAAATGAATCGGGCGGCTTTTTCCACACAGTTCTGTTGTCAAACCATTCATATCCACATAAGAACAAAATCCCGGTTGATACATCTCTTCCGGCTGCGGATGAAAAATCAGATCAACCCCTGCTTTTTCACACAGTTTTGCATCTTTTTCCAGATCCCTTGGATAGCTGGCAAGATCTTCCTTAGGGCCAAACTGCATCGGATTTACAAAAATACTGACTACCACACGATCATTTTCTTTTCTTGCCGCATCAATTAAACTTTTATGCCCTTCATGCAGATAACCCATTGTTGGAACAAGTCCGACAGACAGCCCGGATTTTTTCCAATCGCTGACTTGTTGTCTGACTGCTTCAATCAGATTAAATATTAACATCTTTTCTCCTTTTAATACAATTTATCAATAATCGTCTCATCCATTTTAAATGTATGCTCCGGCGCCGGAAATACGCCATCTGTAATTTCCTGCTTATAAGCGGCAAATGCCTCTCGCATCTGACTGCCAATCTGTGCATACTGTTTCGCAAATTTCGGCGCCATATCCGAATACATTGCAAGCATGTCCTGATAAACAAGAACCTGTCCATCGCATCCGGCCCCTGCGCCGATTCCAATCGTAGGAATGCTGATACTTTTTGTAATTTTCTCTGCCAGTACATGCGGAACGCATTCCAGAACAACCGCAAACGCACCTGCCTGTTCAATCGCACGTGCTTCATCTAAAATACGCTGTGCCGCCTCTTCCCCTTTTCCCTGCACTTTAAACCCGCCTAGTGCATTTACTGACTGAGGAGTCAGCCCAATATGTCCGCAAACCGGAATGGATGCTCTTACAATTGCCTTAATATGTTCACAGACTTCCAGACCGCCTTCCAGCTTTACAGCCTGCGCACGCCCTTCTTTCATTAAACGGCCCGCATTTACGACCGCATCATAGACAGAAGTCTGATAAGACATAAATGGCATATCAGCAATTAACAGAGCATTTTTTGCGCCTCTTGCAACTGCCGCCGTATGATGAATCATATCTTCCATCGTTACCGATAACGTATCTTCATACCCAAGCATGACCATTCCCAAAGAATCTCCAACAAGAATCGCGTCGATCCCTGCTTCGTCCACAAGCTTGGCCGTTGTGTAATCATACGCGGTCAGCATCGCTAATTTCCGGCCTTTTGCCTTTGCCTCTCTGAATGTAACAGATGTGTTTTTCATAATCCAATTTTCCCTTCTTAAAATTAATGGAAACGCAGTAACAGACCAACCTATCTGATCTGCTACGGAAAGTGTCACTGAACGGTAACATTGGATAAAAATAATAATGAATGTTACGATAAGAACTATTATTTCATAGAACAATCTGGTTTAGATATACTGTCATTTCTGCATCCGCGTCGCGCTAAAAGTCAAACCTTTTACAAAGGCAACCGTTCAGATACCCCATGAAACTGTTACGTATCCAGCCATTAGAAATCGCTTCGCGATGGGCCGGATACCTGACAACCACTACATTTTCATACGGTCAGCACAGTAAATGCCCAGACCTGCCTGAACTGTTGCTTACAAAGTGTCTGCTTGGGAACCGTATGTAAATAAACCTTGACAGTTCCTTATAAAACGCCTTAAGACACAGCAGTCTAAAAAATATTCTGCCAATATAAATAACAATATAAAATTCATTTTGATACAGTTTCTTTTGAATACCGTTCGTCTGACAATATATCACAAACAGGTCGAAATTTCAATATACTGTACCGATGTGTTCAAAAAAAGACATTTTATAAATAAAAAACAGTAGAATAATCGGCTCACCACACCGCAAAAAATGAATGCCAGAAACGCCGCACGTCCACATAACGCACTGTGACTGCTTCAAAGTTCATAGACAGCCCAAGCGATACGCCGATACCCGCAAGCGTATATCCCAAGACTTCGCCCACTGTGTAGACATCGCCTGTCAGTTGGTGCATATTCGTAGCCGCCGTATGCCGTAAATCATGGAAGCGGATATGCGGCATTTCCAATTACCATACAGGAACGGCTGAAAGACTTACGCAAAGAGAAAAACTTATATCTGGAACAACTTCAAAAAGCCCTTGCTGCTCACGGAGACTATCTTACAAAAATCTGGAAAATCATCTTCAATCTGCTTGATATTGACTTTGACAAGCTGACCGCTGATGAACAGAACGTGTTGAAAAGAGCGCTTGAGCGTGTTTGAAAAATGCTTTCTGTGAGATGTGCTTCACAGTTTGTACCCACAGGGCATGATATGGAGAATTTATCCCAAATTTAGGAGTCATAGTGGGCTATGTTGACTAAATTTGGGATGAATTCTCCGCAAAGTGGGGAGTGCAGATCGCGGGAATGATTTTTCAAACACGCTCTAGGTAAATCGCCCGTTATCAAAAACAATCCGCTGAATTTCCGGCTCAGGAGAGAACAAAAGCAGCCGTTGTGGAAATTGCGGTTCCTGCAACGGCTGTCTCTTAATCCTATATTCTGTTTTCGGAAATAGCGCATGGTCAGGTTTCCATAAGCAACGAAGTGATTTGACCATATCCTTGCTGCTCTGCCAGCTTTTTAATTCCATCCAACGCTTCCTCTTTGGAGTAGTTGTGTGCTACCAGAAAATCATTATCCTTTTCGCTTACATATTGATAGAATAATATTGCGGCAAGAACCTCCTCTTTTTTAGAATAGTCAATGCTTTCCAACAATACATTTTCCGCTTCGTTTATGAGACCGGCGTCAACCATTTTTTCAAATTCCTCTAACGCTTTACCAGAAACCTCGTATTTATTTTCTTCCGGCAGTTCGACAGACTTATATTGCTTTCCCAGCATTAGAGAAAAAAGCACCCTTACCATCTCCTTGATAATACGCATAATATAGTCTTTTTCATCATTAAAATCCATAGTTTGCCCTCCTACGAAGCCTTTAATTTGTCAGATTTCCTCTGCGAAAGAAACGCAAGTCCTCTAAGCAAAAAGTATGATATTGCTGAAAGCACAACAAAAAAGCAAACTGCTATTCCAAGAGCTTGTGGAATAGCCGCATTTTTCTTTAATATTAAGAAAAATATGATACTGAATATTCCTACACATATTAAGCTGATAATCAAATCTTTCTTTGAAGAACTTTTCGTCATTGCTCCATTCCATGCTCCATTTTTTACAACGCCAAAAATATAAATCAGCCCTCCGGCAATCAAAATTACCGTTTCCCCGATAACGAGGGAAAGATTTCCTGTCATAAGCATTTGCACTATAATCGTTATGGCACATACCAGAAACATAATGCCAAACGAAAAATTTCCAGCTTTAGCGGCTCGCTGCTTTTCTAACTCATTGTAGTCTATAACTTTTAATAAGGTTTCTTTTAATTCGTTATCCATATTCTCGCTTTTCCTTTCTCCATTTAGAATTTCTTTGATTTCGACACCGTAGTATTCAGAGATCTCTACCAGAATACTAAGGTCAGGCAGATTTGTCCCTGTTTCCCATCTGGAAACGGTTCTTCCTGAAACCCCTAAAATCTCTGCTAACCGCTCCTGTGTGATTCCTTTTTTATTACGGAGCTGTTTTAAAAAAGCTCCTATCTCTTTTGGATTCACAAGTTTTCCTCCTTTCGCATACAGACTACCTTTTTCTGGCGCTGAAGAACACGACACAAAGCGAGAAATGCCGCTAATTTTGCACCGGACATCGGTGTCTATCGCTATTTTTATGGCTTTTAGCCACGTATCCGTTTTTTACCAGGTGAACTACCCATTGTCTAAAGCCAATGGACTTCCTGCTTCATCGGTCTACGCTTGGCTTCGGTCGGTGCTGAACATGTGCCACTGGCACATCGCGCCCTCGCACTCTACTATCTCCACAGGCGTTAATTCGGGCTGAACCGTCCCTATTTGTATTTTATTTTGCATCGACATTCCGATACCCACAATCAGAGCATATCTGGCTGCTTGCTAATCTTTTCTGGTATTTGTAATCCTCTCATGACAACGTGCGATTTTCCTTTTCTGCCTGCAATAGTTATTGCTCCTTTTTTCTTTATATACAAGCTGCCTTTGTAGTTTAGCCAACTTTCTTTCATTCTTCTTTGTTATTTTTGGATTTTCGTATTTTTCTCCATTTGATGTAATGCATAAATCTTTGATTCCCAAATCCAAACCTATATTTCTATTCCTGCATGGCGCTTCCACATCTTCCGTTTCCACCAACACTGACACAAAATCCTTTCCACTTGGAACTTGTGATACGCTCGCAGATTTTATTTTGCCGATGAACTCACGATGCACTTATATTATATGACACTGTAATAAATACTTGTACCCAAATGACATGATATGCCTGTTTTTCGATTTCTATATTCCCATGACGCAAGTATAACACAAACCGCCACTTTTGGCTGTATCTTTTTGTATTCCAATTCTATTATAAATTTTATCCGGCTATAGCCTGTTTGAAAAAAGATCCCTCTACTTATATCCTGTGGGAGAGACAAAAAATAAATCATCTTATAAAAATTTAAGATTTTTTTAATTCCAGTTCAAAATTATATTCCTGCAAATTCAAATGCAAGCTGTATAGAAACCTGGAAAATTTTCGCAGTAAAAAGCTGTCTCTCTTTACGCAATAACTATCAGGGCGAAACTTGCCCCCTGTTACCGTAGCTGATACAATAAAACATAACCTTCAAAAACTTTTTTGAAATAACTTGTAAGTTTTTATGTTATTTCCTGTCTTATAGGTTGAAGGAACCTTCAAATCACAGAGAGGAGGCATGACGTTGGAGGATAGTCAGATCATAGAACTGTACTGGCAAAAAAATACAGACGCCATATCCGAAACTGCCAACAAGTACGGCGCTTACTGCTTCGCAATAGCTCAAAATATCCTGCACAACACTGAGGATTCTGAAGAATGCGTCAATGACACCTGGCTCCATGCCTGGAACGCGATACCGCCACAAAGGCCCGGAGCATTCCGGATGTTCCTTGCAAAAATCACCCGCAATCTTTCCTTTAACCGCTTTCATGCAAAAAATGCAAAAAAACGGGGCGGGGGTGAGATTACCCTTGTTTTGGAAGAATTGGCTGAATGTCTGGATGGCGGGGTAAATGTAGAGGCGGAATATGAAAGAAAAGAACTTGAACAATGTATCAACCGGTTTGTACGGGCGCTTCCAATGCGGGAAAGAAATGTGTTTGTGCGTCGGTATTTCTTTACGGAACCGATCGCCGCGGTCGCAGAGCGCTATGGCCTGACGGAAAACCACATTATGGTCATACTCAACCGGACGCGAAAAAAACTCCGGCTTGAACTCATGAAGGAGGGGTACCTATGAACAGCAAAGATTTATACGATGCCATCGGGGCGTTGGACGACGATATCCTGGAGCAAAGCGAATTTTCCAAAAGAAAAACCGGCTGGTTAAAGCGGGGGGTTATGGCGGCGTGCCTCTGCCTGGCAGCGGGGGCTTTTTTTTGGGCAAGAGGCAGCCAGGTAGAAGTAAAGGAGATCGGGAGTTTGGAGGAAGTGGTAACATCTTACGGCGGCAATCTGTTAGCCGAGCGTTTGACAGCCCCCGATGTCAGAACCACCCGTGTCCATTTGAGTTATACGAAAGGCGGAAATTCTTCTGACCCTGCCGACTGGGATGCCTTGACAATTGCAGGAAACTACAATGGCCAAGATTTTACCATGGATTGTATTTTTGACGGTCAGACGGGCCAAAAAGATACCTCAAAAGCTTACTCCACGACCCAATATGGCGATGTGGAGGTAAACATTTATCGGGAGAAAAGCGATTGGGGCAAACACAAATCATTTTCCTATCGAGCCCAATTTACTTTGAACAGTGTAACCTACAATCTATCCATTTATTCCGATGACATGGAAGATATCTACGCCTGCCTTGACTTGGTTCTGGGTGAACATGAAAGCGACGGGGATCAGTCTGGAGCCACACTGACCAATGTACTGGGCCTTGGTGTGTGCCGCATTGAGATGGAGGAAATCTCCCCCTACCAGTACACATGGCACTACTATGTTAAGGTGGATGGCGAAGACGTATGTGTTGCGGAGCAGTTTGGATATGACGGCCCCGAAGCATGGAGCCGGGATCTGGATGGCGATGGTGTACCTGAATTGATCTGCAATAACACCTACGGAGACGGAGCCGAGAATGTTTTCGTCTATCGTAACAGCAACGGCATAATTGAGGAAGGCTGCGTCAGGGAGTCCTATTATAAGGAAAAATTTGGATTGCCCCGTCATTTGGAAGGTGGGATGTCCGGTGCCCTCATTGAGCGGTACGATTCGGAACAAGGCGTTTTTACTGCAACCGATTACAATACCGGCGGCTATGATGACCCGGTAACGGTGGAATTCGATGATGGTCTGGAACCTTTCGTCTTCTTTCCATTCACGCACCGCCCCTGAAAGGTCGTTTCTACGCGTTTGCCTTGAGCGTTTATGTACACCGCAGGCTGTATGGCTATGCGGTGTTTCTGACGCCGCGTGGCGGAAGCGTTTTTCAAAAGCTGCGCCTTTCTTGCGCGAAATACTGCATTCCCTGCTTTCCGCCCTTCTTCATATAATGCGGACGGGAAAAAGATTTCCCTGACGGCCCTGCTGGAAGAAGCGGAAGAAAAGCGTCTGGAGTGGATTGACATTTTCGGTTTCTGCAAATATAAGGGGAAAACCGGCTTTGTCCGTGTAACTGCCCATAAGCTTCCGGCCTGCCAGGCAGAAAAGGCAAGGAAATTATGCATCTTTACAGAAGCCGCTGGCAGGTGGAGCTTCTGTTTAAGCGCTTCAAGCAGAACTTTTCCATCCACACCATAAAAGCCGGAAGCAGTGCCTATGGGGCGTATCCCGCGTAACTGCAAGATACATTTCCCCGTCCATGACCGCGATTTCGTCTTGTGTCATAAGCTCATTGCTACATTGTCAAGTGGTGAATTCAAAACTCATAAAAATATTGCTAAATTAAGAATTATTACATATAATAATATTTGAAATTAATCCTTTGGAATAGCGCATTGAGAGGAGGTACCGAAATGGCAACATCGAGTATTTTTGCTAATATAAAGATTACAGACACTAAAAAAATTGAGGATTTTGTAGATGCAATCGAAGCATCTATTGCTGATCCCGTACCTGTTCACGGTACATCAAAAAATACCATACTGTCTGACCCTGATGCAATAAGGGCAGTATGGAACAAAAGGAAAGAAAAAAATGAATAATTACACTATAATGAATATTTTAGATTTACTGGAATCCGTTGGAACAAATGAGGTTCTGAAAGGTCTTTCCAGCTTTTCCTGTCCAAAGAATCAGGAAATCGAAAATTTTCTTCACAAAAACGCCATTGAATTTGCCAAAAGAAAACTGTCAATTACATATCTGCTTTTGGACAATTCAGATGGTGAAATTGTAGGTTACTTTACTCTGGCACACAAAGCTATTGAAATAAAAAACGACAATATCAGCAATACCGTCCGCCGAAAACTTTCTTCACATGCAAAGCTGGACGCAGATACTAATTCTTACACTGTCTCCGCATTCCTTCTTGCACAGATCGGGAAAAATTACAGTGCCGACAACGGACATCGTATCACTGGAAAGGAATTGATAGAATTTGCCAATGATGTACTAACTGACATACAGCACCGGATTGGCGGCAGCATTATTTATCTTGACTCCGAAGATAATCAAAGATTAAAAGATTTTTATATATCGGAAAATCATTATAAAATTTTCGGTGAACGGTATTCTGCTTCAGATCATACTTACTATTTACAGATGCTGCGTTTATTCTGACTGAGTACCTGTTTGACAAACCAATCATTTAAGTTTATTTATGTACGCTATTTTTTGTCTATTACCATTTTCGCATGAATTTGCCTGAAAATGTATAGCAGATACCCTCTGTACAAATACTGCCATACAGAGGGTGCTTTTATCCATTATAATTCTTTGGAAATTATAAATCATCAAATAGGAGTGCAGTTTTCTTTCCCAAACCATTCCTCTGCCATAGCCAGCATTTCATTCGATAGATGCTCACAATATACCGCCAAACTGTCTTTTACCCTAGAGCGTGTTTGAAAAATGCTTTCTGTGAGATGTGCTTCACAGTTTGTACCCACAGGGCATGATATGGAGAATTTATCCCAAATTTAGGAGTCATAGTGGGCTATGTTGACTAAATTTGGGATGAATTCTCCGCAAAGTGGGGAGCGCAGATCGCGGGAATGATTTTTCAAACACGCTCTAGTACAGCAGACATAAAACAGTTTTCTGGTACGCTTTAAGACATTATCATTGCATCTGGGATGCGATGGATTGAATAAATATTCGAAATTGTAATCCCGCCATCTTCCATTATCCAATACTACCAATACATTCTTAAATTCCTCACCCTTAATTTTATGCTGAGTGGAGAATGGGGTATACCCTTCCAAATAATCGTAAAGTTTAGCAAATTCGTCATATTTTACTTTTGAAACTCTGTTATATAAATACTCATTATTTTTAATAAAGCCTTCTATAATGTCATCTTTCATGCATAATCTGCTGTCGTGTGCATAACAAATTACGTCATGGATTGTCTTTTGGCCCATGCTGCGTAATGCTTCTATTTTATCTTTGATATACACCTTATCAGATATTTTAGTAATATGAAATGATGTCTTTCTGATAAATTCATTATACTCATTTTTTTCATACAACTGAATAATTTCATGTATCTTGAATAGATGTCGTATCAGCTTATCCCTCTTTGACTGTATAGATGCTTTTTCATCTATGCTTTTTTTATCAGAAATTAAATTATCCTTATCAAAATTAATCCTTTTGACTATTGCAAACGGCTTGTCTTTCAGCATATTATACAGGAAGCTGTTCTCCTGGCTTTGCAAAAATACCTCAATGCGCTTTTTGTTGCGATTTTTTACCTGAGCACGATCCGAGTAGCGCCAGTCCGATGATCTTAAAACAGCATCAAATGTCTGGCTTTCATTTATTTCAATCTTTTCCTTTTTTACCCATTGCAAAAAATTCCTTTTCAGTTTTATAACAGGATCCTTATCATAGATTTTCATTAATTCAGGAAATCCTGCCGCTTCGGCAATAAGATTATTAGTCAGCCACAGTTCTTTTGTTTCTCTCGGATTATGGAAATCCCAATTCGAAAAAAACTTATTTTTCTTTATATCATTCAAAGACACATTAGTTCCATACAAAAACCTAATTCTGCCTTCTTTTACCATTCCATTCTCCATGTTAGGCGCATTCTGGTCTGTGGATGGCCGCTGCTGTAACCCGTCAAAACGAATTTTATTAGCCAAATCTATAACTAATTGAGGATTTCTTCTGTTTTGAATTTTCTTTACTTCCGTAACACACCCCTTTTTTATATATTCTTCTAAGTCACCAATACCATCATCATATATTGACTGCATGGCATCACCAAAAAATCCTACAGTATTCTTTTTTCTGCCTTTAGGCAGAAAATCAAGAAGTATCTCTATTACTTCCGAAGCTGTATCCTGATATTCGTCCACCAAAATATGTTCATATTTCCAACATAGAATTTCGCATAATTTAGGATATTTTTTAAACATCTGATTTGCTAAAACAATTACTTCATCATGTGAAATCTCGCCGTTTGCCAGCCTTAAATGTTCTGCATATCTAATTCCGTCATCAAATGAATTGAAATATGGTGTTTCAACAAATATATTTTTGTAATTGATTTCAGGGTTGTTTATCCCTTCAATCAGCGTACCTTTCAATTCTTCCTGAAACGGTGATATGTTTTTCTATAAGAAATCATGTATAGTTGAAATCCATAATCTTGAATTTAAAACCCTTTTTTCGATTTCATGCACCGCGGCATTTGTAAATGTTATACACGCAATTCTGGCTTTTGGATTACGTCTATAAATCTCATTAATAACCGACACTAATGAATACGTTTTTCCGCTGCCTGCTCCTCCACTTAGAAGAAAATTTTTTCCGCTGCCAATAAGCCCAAATAAATCTTCCACTTCCTGTTCTAATCTTTCTGCAGCCATTCTAACCCCTCCCTGATATATGCCGGAATCTTCCAGTCATTTCTGCATTACTGCTATGATTTTTTATAATACGGTTTACTGTGCTTCTGGATAGCTCTGTATTTCTCACTATATCAGCTATCTTCATACCACTGTTATATAATGCCATCACCATTTCTGCTTTCACATTCTGCTTGCCTGGTCTGCCACCATTGCGTCCTCTTGCCTTTGCAGATACTAACCTCTCTTTGGTTCTTTGACTGATTAATTCACGCTCAAACTGCGATAAACCAGACATTACAGTTAATAAAAAATCATTATAAGGATTATTGCTTGTGGTATCTAACCAAGTATCTTTCAGACTTTTTATGTATGCACCTTTATTATTAATTTTGTCAACGATTTCAAGTAAATCTTTCGTTCTTCTGGAAACTCTTGTTAAATCAGCTATCATCCCGTCTTTGACACTTTGATAAAAATTAAACTGCTACACCCATTGATTTATAAGCGTTGTAGCAGTTTGAGTCCAAATTTAATATATAGTAATATCTCAAATTCTGTAAATTTTTAGTAAACCTTGATATTATGCGGAATTATAAGATAAAGCGTTCATGCCAGTATGTATATGAGTATATTACATCTACAACAGGAAAATATCAAAAGATACTGAAATTACTATATAGCGAAACAAAATTCTTGACGACGAAAATATAGATATTATAAGGTGTTTAATGGCTTTATTAAAAATCTGACTATCAAAGACCCGCTGTTCATGCGCCTAAATTTTTGACGCTATTTTGCCGCCCTTGCTTCAAAAGCGAGCTTGTAAAAAGATACGGCGTGGTATAAGCAGAAGCGACAAAAGCCTTGAAAATCAAAGGTTTCTACCGCTTCCTATAAAGACTTGTGAGAAGTTATAAGACGATTTTCGTCTATAAAATCAATAAAAATTTATATTTTCTTCATCAAAGGAATCATCATCCCTCCAATCGAATTACCGATTGTAATAACCAAAATACTTGTTACTGCCTGCGCTGACCATGCCCCTCCTAAAAAGTAATAAAACATATCTGCAATACAATGCTCAAAACCGCATAATATAAAAGCGGCTACTCCCATAAATAAAATTGCAGGATGCTGTGTAGTCTTATAACCGTCCACTGCAGCAAACATTAAAAAGCCGCAAAATACTGCCAGCAAAAACAAACTAAACAGATTATCATTTATTTTAGTCGCGCTTATTGCAGCAGCTATATCCGAAATGCCCTTGATCCTGCTTTGCATTACCGCTGCTGCCGTAAGCCCCGTTCCGGCCAGATTACCAAACCATATGACCATTAAATCTAATAAATATGTAAATGACTGATTGACCAGATATCCTATTTTTCCTGTATAAAGATTGAATCCATGCACGCAGATCGTATACAGCCCTACCGTAAACATCAGCGCCGCGGCTATTTTGTTTTCTACTGATAAATATACAATTCCCCCAATGCCGATTGCAATGCCTGCCAAAACTGCCAGAGCAAACATACGGGTATATTTTTTTATGCTGTTTTCTCTCATCATTTTTATTCACACTCCGAACGCCTTCTCTTATTCTTACCTATAGCAGAACAACACTGCCTTAAACGAAATGTTCTTCTACCCTGTTCAAAAACTCATTCATTGTCATAAATTCATATGGAATCCTTTGTTTTATTTCATCTGAATACACATACATATTAGGTCTTGCTAACACAATCATTGTTTTTACATTATAATTCTGCTGTGTGCCTCCCAAATATCTTATTAAAAATTCAAGATTGTTTTTTAAAGCGTTTTCACGATTTTGAATCTGTGTTAATTTCCCATATATTTGCTTTGTAATCTTATTTCTATCGGTTTTCTTTAACTCCTCATATGTAATTGAAGGAACAAAATATTTAAATTCCACACAGATTATATGCGCACTGTATTCACTTAAAAACAAAACATCACAATCCCCTGAATTACCTAAAATATTCATTTTTCCATCAAGTATTTTTTTCATTTCCACTCTCGGAGCTGTGTATTTCTTACTTTTATATTTAAAACTTTCCTTTGGCAATTTATAACCGTTTTTAAGCAGAACATCTGCCATGACAAAACACAAATATGAAGACATCGCTTTTTGAGAAGGATGAAGCGCTCTAAGCTCTTTTTATAAATAGCACACAGTTCCTTGCAGCTTTCTAATAAAGACAACCCTTTATTTTCAATTGCAATAATGCGTTTGTAGAATAATTTTTTTGCAAACTGATTACTAAATATCTCATAAGATCGTTTCCATATATCAAATGCAAAATAATTACCCTCCATATATACATCCAATTCATTCATATCCGTATTTTCCATAAAAATCTCCCATTTTCAAACATAATGAGGGATTTTAGCTCCTTTATCATTATGTCTATATAGTTGCAAATCAAACATTTATTGTCTTATCAGCTACATATCATTTAATATTCTTTTACAACTTCTTCCAATCCATACATTTCCTTAAATGTCTGCAAATCTTTTTCATTTCTCACAAACATGACTTCATGAAATTTTCCGGTACGACAGTCTTTAAAGCCTGCCACCTGTTCGCCATTACAAATACTGCACTTTAAAATCGGCTTCTGATTTTCCCTGTCATATTCCAACTTTTCTTTTTCTTGTTTCTTTTTCTGAAATAACATCGATGGACTCCTTTCATTTTCACTTAGAAACTGTTTAGATATAACTATTAAATCGTTCCTTATAAAAGAAAAGGACTCCTAAGAGTCCTTTCTGATTATAGGATTAACATACACCCTGTGCCAGCATTGCCTCTGCTACCTTTTCGAATCCGGCAATATTTGCTCCTGCCACATAATCGCCTTCCATTCCATACTTCTTAGCTGCATTATCAATATTATGATAAATATTAACCATAATCTGTTTCAGCTTAGAATCCACTTCTTCAAATGTCCAGCTCAGTCTTTCAGAATTTTGTGTCATCTCCAGCGCGGATGTCGCTACACCGCCTGCATTTGCAGCCTTGCCGCCGATAAACCATACACCGTTCTCCTGCAAATACTTTGTAGCGTCAATGGTTGTAGGCATATTTGCACCTTCGCAGACAGCTTTACAGCCATTCGCAACAAGCTGTTTTACATCATCGAGCAGCAGCTCATTCTGTGTTGCGCATGGAAGAGCAATATCACATTTAATCTGCCATACGCCGCGTCCTTCATGATATTCTGCGCTCTTTCTTGCTGCTGCGTATTCGGTCAGACGTGCACGTTTTACTTCTTTTACTTCTTTTAATAATGCCACATCGATTCCTTCCGGATCATAAATCCATCCGGTAGAATCTGAACATGTTACAACTTTAGCGCCCATCTGCTGTGCTTTCTGCGTTGCATAAATAGCTACGTTGCCAGCACCGGATATTACAACCGTCTTGCCTTCCATAGATTCTCCATGGCATTTCATCAATTCTTCTGTAATATATAATAAACCATATCCGGTTGCTTCTGTACGTGCCAGAGAACCGCCATAAGAAAGTCCCTTACCTGTCAGCACGCCTTCATAAGTACTGCGGATCTTTTTGTACTGGCCAAACATATAACCAATCTCTCTTGCACCCGTACCGATATCACCAGCCGGAACATCAACATCTGCACCAATATATTTGCATAATTCAGTCATAAAGCTCTGGCAGAATGCCATTACCTCACGATCTGATTTTCCCTTTGGATCAAAATCAGAACCGCCTTTGCCACCGCCAATCGGAAGACCCGTCAGAGAATTTTTAAAGATCTGTTCAAAACCTAAAAATTTAATAATACCAAGATTTACAGACGGATGCAGACGCAGACCACCCTTATAAGGTCCAATTGCATTGTTGAACTGTACTCTGTATCCGGTATTCACCTGAACCTGTCCTTTATCATCTACCCACGGAACACGGAATTTAAACTGTCTGTCCGGCTCTGTCAGTCTTTCCAATAATGCTTCTCTTTTATAGAGTTCCTCATTGGCTTCAATCACAGGTCTTAAAGACTCCAATACTTCCTCTGCAGCCTGCAGAAACTCCGGCTCAGAAGCATTTTTCTCTTTTACTCTTGCAAGCACCTCATCTACGTAACTCATTTTGCAATCTCCTTTTTTTATAATTATTTTTTTCCTTAGTTCCTAATTTTATTATGAAATTGTGGAAACTGCAAGATATTTTTCATATTTTAACAAATTTCCTTATTTTCTTAAGCTTATGAGTTCCTTAGATCATAAAAGCGCATCTGAATTTTCTTGTTCAAATGCGCTTTTTCTACTCTGACAGTTCAAATCTGTATCATTGTCACATAGATTTTTAAATTCTATGAACGTTTCTATTTATATAAAACTAAACTCCCTGTCTCTTTCCTACAATCACAAGTCCGCACCCAACAAATACCAAACCAAAAATCAAAAACAGCTTTGGATCGACAGAGCCGTCTCCTGTCTTTGGAGTTTCATCAAGTGTATGACTGTTTGACGTTGTGCCTGCCTTCGCACCAGAAGAACTTGTTCCGCCTGAGGA
The DNA here is from genome assembly GCA_910584595.1 of uncultured Eubacterium sp. Lineage (GTDB taxonomy): Bacteria > Bacillota > Clostridia > Lachnospirales > Lachnospiraceae > Eubacterium_J. The sequence continues at coordinate 18,621 of CAJUBQ010000015.1, read as the reverse complement.
ACGTACCGTTGTGTTTCCGCTATTAGAACTGACGGATGTATTCCCGGATGTACTGCCGGAGGATGTGCTTCCACCTGAAGAACTGCCGGAGGATGCATTTGTTCCCGATGTACTGCCGGAACCGCCATTCGAAGCGCTTCCCGAACCATTTGCAGATGCATTCCCTGAACCGGAACCGCCTAAATCAATTGATGTGCTTCCTGCTCCTTCTTCATCAATATCGTCATCAGAACTGCCGCTGCCGGAGCTGGATGTATCTTCATTTAAATCCACACTTACGCTTCCGGCCGATGAAGAGGAATCATCATCATCGTCATCATCACTGCTGTCAGAAGAACTTCCTCCGTCCAGACTGTTAAATGTATAACCTGCAGACGAAGCAAATGTCTCTGCCGCCGAATTGCTGTAACCTGTAATTACGTCCGGAGACCATCCTGATTGAGAACCTATTGAGGTGACTGAACGAGGAATTGTAATCGAATTGATGCCGCTGCCAGAAAATGCTCCGCTTTCAATCGTCGTCAGTCCATTCGGCAAAGACAGCGAAGTCACTCTGCTGCAGCCAGCCAACGCTCCGCTGCCGATAATTTTCGTAGAAGAATTAATCGCTACGCTTGATCTGCCCACTGGCACCATAATAAGCCTTGTTCTCGATGCATTGTATAAACATCCCCCGTCTGACGCATAGGCTGAATTTCCAGACGCAACATTAATTGTCGTTAAAGCAGAACAGCCGGATAATGCGCTGCCGCCAATACTGGTCGTACTAGCCGGAATAGAAATAGCTGACAGGCTGGAACAGTTTGCAAATGCACTGTCTCCAATACTGCCGACACCTGAAGGAATCGACATGGTACTTAAGCTGCTGCAGCCGGAAAATGCTCCGCTGCCAATGCTTGTAATCCCTGCTGATATCGCAATGCTTGATAAGGAACGGCATCCGCTGAATGTTGAAGACGGAATTGCTGAAACAGATGCCTGCAAACTAACGGATCCTAATCCGCTGCAGCCTGCAAATACACCGCTGCCCATAGTCGTTACACTGCCCGGAATCGTCACATTCGCAAGCGCTGTACAGTTTGCAAACGCACTGTCTCCAATGCTTCTTACGCTGCTCGGAATACTGACACTGCTGATTGGCTTTCCGGCAAATGCGCTCGGGCCAATGGATGTTACATCCGAAGGGATCGTGACTGCACCGCCTCCGCCATTATACGCAGTCAACACGCCGCCGGAGATCGTCATATTTGCATCCGATGCGAATACGCTCTCACACGGTATCCAAAACCATACCATTGCCAATGCCATAAAAATGGCAAATTTCTGCTTTATTTTTGTAATTGTCATATGCGTCACTCCTTCTTCGCAATGAGGAACAGCCGCCCATCCTGAATATAACTGTTACAGGTAGATAAAGTCAGCAATTCATCCCCATACGAAATATCAATCTTCTGGTCAAATACCGTTAACTGTTGAATATTTGCCAAAAATGCCTGAAATTCTTCTTTACTTTCAGCATTTATAAAATCATAATAGCGGAATGTCTGATCGTCCTGATAATTTACTTTCGACAAACATACTGCTACAATTTGATACTCTGCTTTTTCATAAATCGTATCAAATACAAGCTTTCGATGGTTTTCAAAATACGACTGGTCCATAAAGCTTTTCAAGCCGCCAAACATCGTTCCATCTCTCATGTTATGTCCATAAATAATCAGATTTGTGTCACGGTTCACAAAATCATTCCTTGCATCTACAAATAACGTCCCGTGATCACTTTCTTTTTTTTCAAAATCATTGTGCAGATAAAAATCCGGGTTTTTCTTTCCTGTCTGCATGACCGGATAATGAATGACCGTACCGTCAATCGACAGCCATCCCGCAAGATCTTTATTCTGCTTATATAACTCTCTGTACTTCTTTAACACTGTCAAATTCGCCGGATCTGTCTTTACCGGTTCCTTTTTCTTAGACGTTTTCTTTTTCGTACCGGATACATTCGCCTGAGCCGATTCCTGATTTCCTTTGGCGCCGTCCGCCTGGTCCTGAGAATTGTCATGAATCATCTGTCCTGTCAAATTCTGCATATTTTGCAGACGCTCAAACTCCAGACTCTCCAAATGTTCCTGCCATAGCGAAACGCCATAATATCCCAGACAAAGCACAGCGGCCAGAATACATGCACAGCCTGCCATTCCAAGTTTTTTTCCCTGTTGCTTTTTTTCCTCTTTCTGCCGTTTTTCTTCCAGCAATTTCTGGGAATTTTTTGCTAAAACATCTGTTACATACCAGGAAAAGGATAGTCCCACCTTGCTGCGGAACACAATTTCCTTATTCCTGATCAGAGTGTAGAGTCTTACGGCGACATCGGGATCTGTAATATCCAATTCCTTTGTTAAAAAGTCAATCTTCTTTACATCTTCCTGCGCCGCAAGATACTCTTCATAGGTATCAAATTCATATTCGCCTATTTTGTACTTTTCACTCATACCTCTGCTTATTTCACCGTAATAACCTTCAATGGATTCAGTGAGCTGTAAACTTTCTTGCTTCCGTTCTTTCTAAATGCGCGGATACGGAAATATGCTCTGTCGCCGCTCTTCATACCACGTACGGTACATACACGGATATTTGGATTGTTTACAGTCTTTAACTTCTTATACTTCGCACCGGAAGACTTCTTATAGTAGATTTCGTAACCGGAAGCGCCAGATACTTTCGACCAGCTGATCCTTGCCTGCCCCTTTGCATTTGAAACAACTTTTACATTCGGAGTCCGAAGCTTTGTAGTTGCATTCAGCACAGATGAAAACGCTCCATACGATCTGGTTCCGTCCGCATTGCGAATATAAGATCTTACTTTATACTTATAAGTCTTTCCTGCTGTCAATCCGGTAATCGTTGCACTATTTGTCTTTAAAGTCTTAATTACTTTGGACTTGGAATCACAGATTTGATAACCGTCTGCATATCCTTGTTTCGTCCATTTTAATTTCAGGCTGTTATACTTCACATTCGAAGCTTTCAGACCTTTCACTGCAACTGCAGAAATCTTAAAGCTAACCACTTTCGTTCCTGCATAATTGCTGCTCGTACCTTTAATGACAATCGAAGCCATTCCAGGATTTGTATTATTTGTATAAGTTACCGTATAGTCTACACCTTTTGTCAGCACTTTGCCGCCGTCACTTACCGTAACATCCGGTGTGTAGGCGTCTCCTGTGTAAGTTCTGTCCTGAACATCTGTTGTATCACAGCTTTGAATACTCTTCGGTTCAATGACAAAGTTTGCTGTCTGTTTGCCGGAATACTTTCCAACACCTGTTACCGTAATTATTGCTGTACCTGCATTTACATTGTTGGAATAAGATACTGTATAATCCGTACCTGGCGTTAACGTCCTGCTGCCTGTCTCTACAACTACACCTGGCGTAATTGCTTTTCCTGTGTAAGCATAGCTTGGTGCATAACCGCTGATAATGAATCCGCCTACATCATTGCCAATGCTGAATTTCACGGATGCTGTGCCGGTATAGTTTGCATTATTCAACGCACGCAGTGTCGCAGTCGCCGTACCAATATTAATATTGTTTGAATAGGTAACCGTATAATCTGTTCCTTCCATCAATATGCTGTTGCCGCATTTTACTGTCAGCGAAGGCTTCACTTCAGAACCTGTATACTGCTGTGCCGGTATCGGTGAAATCGTACATTTGGATAACTGTGCAATAATTCGGAAATTCTTTGTAATCGTTCCTTTATTATTGCCAATACCGGTCACTGTAGCCACAGCTGTACCAACTTCTACGTTGTTGCTGAATGTAACTGTATAATCAATATTTTCAGTCATTCCAGCGATAGATACTTTCGGATACAACGGTTTTCCTGTATAGTACATCGCATCAATGGTATCCATCGACATATTTACATTGCTCGGCGAAACTGCTGTTGCTCCTGAAATCTCTCCAATTCCCTGATCCAGGAAGCTGTTGGAACCATTCGTGCCACCGCTGCTGATCGTAGAGCTTGTTATCAGGAAATTCGCTGTTGCGGATCCGCTGAAATTGTTCTGCCCTTTAATATTGATATATGCCGTTCCTGCATTTAAGTTGTTTTTGTAAGTTAACGTGTAATCCACGTCTTCAGTCAGTTTGTATTTTGTCCTGTCAATATAATCTGTTACGGAAATGCCTACCGGACAAATATCATACCCTGTATAGGAATATTCCCGTTTAAATCCATCGATCACAAGAGAGTTAGAAAATGCTCTCGGAGTAATCGTGTACTTAAGTGTTTCCGGTTTCGTTGCATACGTACCTTTTGTCGGATCTCCTTCCACACGAATATAATACGTGCTTGCATTAATAAAATCATCCGGCTGGATCAGGTTTTCAACTGTAACTTCACCCCGATAGTTTCCAATTTTACACTTATTCTTATCAACACCTGTAATCTTTACCTCCGGGTACTGCTTTTGTGCATTAAATACCGCTGTTGTCGGTGATATGCTGATCTTTGCATCCGTACTGATATCTTCTCCGATAAAATACCAGAAGCTTGCACTGCCTGCGTAGTTGCCTTTGCCGGTAATCGTAACCTTTACTTTTCCTGCATAATCAGGCGTATCCCGACGGTATTCTTCACGAATATCCGTATCATCGGTATCCGGTTCCACGTATTTGTATTCAATCTTAAATCCATTTTCATCTGCCTGCAGATTATTATAATAATTTTCTCCCGGGATTAAGAATTTTCCGTGGTTTGCCTTCTGCGGGTGATTATAATACATGCCAATCTCACCCTCTGCCAGCTCTCTTTCCGTATCCGCATAACCCGGATACTGCGGACTTCCTACACCCAAAAACGGCAGATTCAGTTTGTAACTGCTTAAATCTACGTCAGCATTGGAACCAGCCGGACGGTACATAAATCGTACATGATTTTCAAGCGGCGCCGGAAGGACTGAAAAATATGCCGTAATCTCTCCCTCATAGTTATCACTGTCGCCTACGATTTTAACCGTTACACTTGCTTTCACATTCTCTGTAGATGCTTCGATATTATTTGTAAATGTGCAGCTTACATTCGAGCTTCCGATAAAATTCGAGCTGACTGTACCGTTCATAAACGTCATAATATCGATACTGCCATAGCTGAGCTTAAATGCCGGCTTTTGCTCCGTACCATCATATACCGGAGACTCTTCTGACAGGAAGGAAAGTTTTGTGTTCGCAAGCTTCAGTTTTCCAACTTCATATGTCTTTTCTCTGGAACCTTTGAAGTTGCCCACTCCTCGGATCGTAATTCTCTTGCTTCCTGCTGTGTGTACATCATCCAGATATTGATACGTAAAGTGAATACCATCCTGTATCCAGTTTTTATAGGAATTGGCCTTATCTGAGTTATATTCTTCTCCTTGCAGCGTCAGAAGAATATTGATAATATCGTCGCCTCCGTCCGGATTCGCTACCCGCTCAATATATCGGATATCCGGATACGGTTTGATCGGCTCATTATTATTGTATTCCAATCCCAAAATATCTTCTACTGTAATATCATCTGAGGCAATATCCTTTTGCTCAATCAGATAATCTTTTTCTACGACGCCTGTATAGTTGCCGATTCCATAAATCTCAACGACCGGCTTCTGAACATCTGCAATACTTGTATCTGTCCAGTTCGTATAGATACTGTTGTCACCTGCACCTTTCCGTACGCCGTAATTATTCCCGCCGTTAAAGTTCGGATCATTTAATTTCTTATCAATGTTATTGCCGATCGATAAAATAACGTCTTCAACTTCCGGCAATACAATACTTCCGGTATAGGTCACATGGGTCTTCTTTAATACCACATCTACCTTATCCTTGTTAGCCCCAAGATCATACGGATGTATGGTAAACTCGCCCTGCGGCAGCCTGCCGCTGTAGCTTCCTTTTCCTTCGATCACATACGTATAATCTCCGCAGTCTGTAGCTTTCTCTACAACATCTCCGTTCTTATCCTTGATCGTAACTGTATAATCACCAGGATTGCTCAGATTCGCTCCATTCACCGTAATCTTAAAATCCCATCTCGAATCTACCAGTGCGTTGCCATGCGCGTAAATATAATCAGATTCTATCTTTACACCCGGCGTTACGCCTGAAATACTTGACGTAAGATTATAGTTAATGACCGCTTCTTCTGTTAAATAGCCTTCTTGTTTGGCTTTGGCAGAAGGTATAATTACCAGTTTCTTATTTTCACCAATTGCCAAATCTGCAGAAGTGAAAGAATCCGGTGAAAATTCATAATCTACCCCATAATACAGCAGCCTGCCGCCAAAGTTAATTGTCTTTAACGCGCTCGCCAATGCATCCTGCAGACTGGTTGCTGTGATCGCTGATCCGGTCACTGCTATGCTGTTAGAACCATTGTTATTGTCCCATAACCCCGGCGTCTGATCCGTCAGTCCCTTCAGACTCGCCGTGATAGTAACCGGTATGTCTACGCTTCCGGAAAACAGACCTGTATCAATTTCATTTCCCTGGCCGACAATCGTAATAATTCCCTGGCCGACGCTCTTCTGACTGTTTGCCTTAACCGTACACTCTCCTTCTGTTGCCGGAGGTACCAGAATTGTTATCGGCGTAGTTGCTGATCTGTCTGCGACTGTGCCATCCGGCAACGTATCACTGCCGGTATCCCCATATGCACATCCAGCTCTCTTTTGCTCAAAACGAAGCTTCAGGCTTTCGTACATCAGTCTTAAGTCTTCATTGTAAGTAATGACAGCTCTGTATTCGTCTCCTGCAGACGGAGTACTGCCGATCGACGGATATCCGTTGTACGCAACATAGGCATTTGATCCTTGAACAAATGGATCCATCGTTTTCGTCAGCCGGCCATAAATAACATAATTTGCACGCATACCGGTCTGGCCAAACGTTCCGTAATTATTAATACCTTTAATAATTACATAAGTACCATTACCTGCATCATTTTTATAGTTGTTGCTGACAAAAATATCATCTCCGTATTCTACTTCATAATCCGTACCTTCTACCAGCTTATATTTCCAGTCTTTTGTCTTATCCCCTCCCGGATACTGCACTACATCAAAGGTTGGATGAAGCTGTTCTCCTGTAAAACGCTGCCATTTGTTTTTAAAGATAACCGAAAATTCTTTATCTTCGATAATAACTTTTGTAACTTCGTACTTCTGGATAATAACTCCCTTATAATTGCTGTTTTTCTTCGCTTTGATAACCGCCCATGCATCTCCTACCTGCGGTGCAGTACGCGCGTTACTGTCATTTCCTGCCGCGTCTATATTTCCAACGGTCGGCAAATCTCCTGTACAGTAAAACTCAAAATCATTTGTTCCAAGCTGTACTGTGCTTGATGAATTTCTAGGCGAAGTAAAAAACAGAGAAATCATCTGCCATGCTCCCGGCACCACATTCTGCACAGTGCCATCCCCGACATCTGTCGTTGGCACATACGGAATGTTTGGCAATGAAAATACATTTCCGCCTTTTTCAAAGGAAAAACAGGAAGTATCCATACTGCCGGTAGAATTTCCACTCGCATCTAATGCATCCAGCGGACGCTGTTTAATCGGGAAATAACCTTTCAGTGTTTTTCCATAACCATGAGAACCTTCAATTTCTACCCATGCCCATTGCGTTTCCTTATATTTTTCGTCATATTGCTCACTGGCATTCGTATTCTTGCCCCATTTTACTGTGTTGTGATCGTAGCAGGTAGCCGGCAGCACCGTCACTGTTCCGGTTACAGGATCCGTATACTTAACCTGAAACTGCGGTTTATGCTCCTGCCCGTCATATGTCACTTCTTCTAAAAATTCGATCTCATAATCTTTATTGTTAAAATCTTTTTTCTTTACATTGATTTTAATCGTTACTTTTCCATAATATCCGTTCACACCCTGAAGAGTAACTGACACTACATTATTTGCATCCGCTGTCCCATACTGCCCGATAATATAATGTCCCTTTGGCGCCCCGTTTTTATCTACAGAAAGCACATCCCCGCTCTGATCCGGATAATACAGATTAGTTCCATAACCGGATGTATTGCCGAATTTCAAATCATATGGATCATCTGCCGGGCCGGTAGCCGCATATTCTGTCCCTGACAATGTCAGTTCATCATTTGCAAACTGATTCCAAGCCGTTCCAAGATTCGTATATTCGCCTACCCAGCTTTCCGCGATATTACGTCCGACATTCAGCTTTCTTTTTATAGAATCTTTGTAGTTGCTTCCACTGCCGGTAATCGTAAATTCAATCGTGCCATCCGTAGTCCTCTTATCATCCGCCGGATCAATCGTAATCGAAATCTGCGCATTTGATCCTGTCGCAACTAAATCTTCCGTCGGAGTGACTCCGTTATCTTTCAGCGTCAGATGACTTTCAATCCATGTCTTAATGTCCGCTAAACTATCGTCTCTGTTCGCATACGGCAAAGACTCCGGATTAAAGATGCATGTAAAGTCGTTTTCATTGTCCTTAAGGCTCCTCTTTGAATATTTAAAAGGCCCTGCCAGTACAAAATCATCATTATCTGCTGTAAAATTACCAATCGGATATATTTTAAAATAATATTCCTCTGTTGTATCAAGATTGCCTGTTAAGCTGATCGGATTGCCATCCACATCATAAAGCCTGCCTACGGATGGATCTCCGCTCTCTGTTTCAACAGTATAGTCTTTTCCCATCTCCAGCTCTAAATAGTCCGGCTGGCCTTTGTACGTAATCTCATATTTCAGCTTATCCGGAACCGGACGGCCATTTTTGCCTTTATATTCATAAGTCCAGACGCCGTTGTCCAGTTTAAAGCCCGTTGCTCCATCTAACGTAAGCTTATCGCCTACACTGCTGTTTCCGATCGTCTTAATAATTCTTGGCGAAATCGTAAACGTAAGTGTATAATCATCTGTTGTGCTTCCATTCAGGCGGATATGCGCTTTCGCATTTGCAATTGGTTCCCCGTTTGCATCTCTTTCTACATTAATGTTGTCTTCATACCTGACTTTATAATCCGTTCCCTGTGTCAGAGTACTAGGCACACCGTCTTTATCCCTGACTGTAATTGTTGTGTCCGGCTTATGCTGTCTCTTGTTGTATTCATGTGTCGTTGTCCCGTCATCTGCACAAGTGCCGTCTACGCTTCCTGTTATCTTGCTGTATTGAGAAATTTCAAACGTTGTACTTATCAACCCCTCATAATTTCCCTTAATGCTGCATTCCAGTTTATAATGCCCGATCGGCAGCTTTGTCCAGCCTGACGCAATTTCCTGATTTGTATCTGTATTTGTGTAAATCCACGAGATTGTCGTTCCCGGATCATTAGGGTTTACCTGATACTTTGTACTATCTGTTTTGTCAACGCGGTAAATTTTCGCATCCTTAAGAAGTTTTTCTTCCGTAACGGTCTGGCTGTATTCTTTACTCCCAAGTTCCAGTATACCGGTTCCGTTTTCCTCTTTTACTTCCTGTGGCAAAACCGTGTAATGAAGTCCGTCATTTCCAAATCCTGAAGCATCCAGCGTACCATAATATCCATAAGTCTGCCTGGAATTTATATCCATATAAACAACGCCCGCATAAGTCCTTGCCTTCTTCTTCTCTTCCGGATCCTGCGGGTCCTTATTGATTTGCTCTCCTGTCCCATTTTTATCAAGCCAGTAGTGTACGTTAAAATCTGCATTGTCTTCTTTTATAGTCAGCGGAGCGGATGTTTCTCCTCTCATATCCGTAAATGTAATCACAGGATACACACTCTGCAGCTTTCCATTATAGGTAAAAGGCGTCTTTTCTGACGTCTCATATGGCTGAATCGTTATGTTCGCTTTTGACAAATCCTGCTTCATGTTATAATAAATATAACCAACTTCGCCTGTTCTGAGTTTTAATTTCAGCCGAACCATCCCGGCTGTTCTGCCTTTTAAGATGTTGGCTGTCGAACTGTCCATACTGTCAACAATTCTCCAGTCAATTACCTGAAACTGGCCTTGCCCATATCTTTTTGTCGGATCATTTGCCTGCCACACTTCATTGATCCAACTATCCGGTATGCGGTATGTCTCGCCTGACATATCGTTATCATAATCATATGTTCCCGGTACGCCGTCTTTACCGGCAGGCGGAGTCCAGTCAAGGGACACTACCTGTTCCGGTCCTTGTGTAACCGGAATCGGATCGCTTTCCCATGAGCCCTGATAACTGCCCATTCCTCTGATTGTAACTGTAATGAAAGAATCTCCATTTGCATCTGTTGACGTTTGGGATGATACTATATAATCCGTGTTTTCCTGCAGCGGATAAGTAATATCCATAATTTCTACAATCGTATTGCCTCCGCTGTATGTCACTTTCGGATTTAAATCTTTAATCTGTTTCGTGATGTCAAACTCATATTCCTTATAATCCTGGCCATTATCTGTAAAGTTTCTGAGGTTAATGTATACCTTTTTTCCTTTACCGGCAGTAAGCAGCACTTTCTCACTATCTGCAATATTTTGCCCTTTTACAAATGGTTTCGCCTGTGCTGTCACCGTATAATCACTGACCGGTACATCATTTCCATCTATCCGAACCTTTATATTAGACGTATCTGCATAATTTCCATTGCTGTTTGCAATCGTATCATAAGCAGTTACGCTTCCTGCAGCAGCCTTGTTCACTTCAAACTGAAAATAACGTGTCGCACCCGGCAAAAAAGTACTTGACGCAGCGCCTGCTTTGATGCCTACTTTATGTGTACCTGCATTTTTAATCTCATTCAAAGCATCCTGATGGTTGGTCAGATTATCTACCGATAATACCCAATCTGTACCTCCCTTATCCAGGCTCCATGTCCCCTGCGCACCGGACTGCGTAAACTCAATCTGCAGCTGCGGCTCCGGCGTATTGGCTCCGCTTGAACCCAAACTATATGTTACCGGCGTATTCGTTACACGAAATGCCGCCCCGCTGATCGCATCCGCCGTACTTTGCGGATATCCGGCTGCCGTATCCTGATCGAAATACACTTCGTTCAGCGATATCCTATCCACACCTTTCACCGGTGCCGCAGCCCGCAGCACGGGCGCAGCAATCGCAACTCCGCCTATCAGCAGCACGGAGCATACTACAATCAGCGCCTTCACCCCGAATTTCTTCCATACATCCTTGTACATAACTTACCATCCTCTCCGCCATCCAAAATTTGAAGACTTTTTTACTTCGGATCTCCTGTTCCGCTCCAGCACATACAAAAATCATTTTCTTTCATCCATGCACTGCAATGCCCGCCGCATCTGTTTTTTAACCGGCTAAAACTGCTCCCCTCCGATTACGAACAGGCATTCTGCCAAATGCAAACCGCTGATTACGAACAGACATTCTGCCAAGTGCAAACCGCTGATTACGAAAATGCATTTCACTATGTTCTGACGCTGCAGCTTTTCCATCCTCCGCTCTTTACATCACGCAAAGCTTAAGATACGCCAAGCTGCCATTCCGGTGCACGTATGATGATCTGCATTATAATAAAAAATCACACCATATCATTTTTGCATATACAAATCTCATCCATACACTTTACATCTATTATGAAAGGGAAATACACATGTCATCCAAACAGGCAGACACGCAGACTTACCCCATTAGATAGTTTAATAGTATATCGGCACATTTTTTAGATTATTAACCTTAATGTGAAATTTTTTTGAATCACTGTATCATTTTCTGATAATTCCGAAACAAATTGCCGTTTTCTGACAATAGGCCCTTTCCATCTGATAACATCTTCAATTGCTCCCACAGCTTTCATTCTAAAGCTTTTCTCTGTTAACCCTTGAAAAGCATTTATATTTTGCAAAATTCCAACAAATCTTTATTGTTTAGATTTCACTGATTTTTATAAACAGATAAATTTGTGAATGTTTTTTAAAAAAGTTTAAATTTAGGACTTGTATTTCTTTTACAAACGGTATAAAATAAAAAGGAAAAGATACACGTCAAGAGAAGTACAATACTGGAATAAGCATGATCTTTTTATGTTTTTGCTGTTTATAGGCAAAGGCCAAAAATAATCAATTTTAACAAGTTTATAGATTTTACATTTATAAACTTGATTACTGGTTTACTAACGTTTTACCAGGTTTACTATAAGATAAAATCATTCCGGTATTCTCTTATTTCTCTACGAGTTACTTTCACCTTTGTTCTCACAATAAAGCCGCCCATTATGGTTAACAATCATAATGAGCGGTTTTTACATATATTGATTCTTTTTCATTCGCATTGGAAAAACATGTAATGAAACAGAAAATACCGGATTCCGGCGGCTTTTATCTTTTGTAAAAAAAATCACCTTCTGACCACCATAAATCCGATATTTTCCAGAAAATTATAACATGAACACAGCTAAAAATCAATTCAAAAAAATAACAATTTGCAGTCTTTTACAATTACAAGATCAGTCAGTATTGTCCTGTCCATCCTGCTTTTAAGCGCTTAAAAAGAACCGAACTTATACATTTACCATTTCATAAATATCATACTGCTATCTGCTGCCAATTCCATTTTAATAATTTGTGGCTTCTATTTCAGACCATCCGTTTTTACGTTCAGTTTTATCAACACCTTTTGTTCTCTATTAGACAATTCTGTAAAAAAATATAGTCGCATCCTGTGCTTGTCTTATTTTTACAATAAATGGGTATCATTTTGCCAAAACAACCGTTTTAAATTTTTCATCATTGCAATCCGCATAAGCATGATGTTAATACTTTCATGGCGTATCTGATTTTAAAACTTTCAGATACCCTACAAAGTTCGAAACACTTATACTCGGCGGGGTTTCTACAAGCATATGGACATGGTCCCTGCACATTTCTGCTTCAACTATATGAACACCTTTTCTTGTATATAATGTACTTAATATATTCGCTATATCCTGTTTCAATTGCCCATATATAATTTTTCTTCTGAATTTAGGTGCAAATACAATATGATACTTACAATTCCACTTTGTATATGATAAACTATTATTGTCCATGTGACAACCTCCTTTGATCCTTTATATGCGGTTAGCGAACCTGCATATATTATATCACTGGAGGTTTTTGACTGTAAGCTAAAGCAATGCTAACTCACCTGCAGAGCAGGTGGTTTTTTTGTTTTCAAAGCTACATTTTTCGGATCAGCAAAAAACTCCGCAATGAAAACAGGCCCTTGGCCTAACAATTAAAATAAGAACCGGAATAATGCTCCGGTTCTTATAATTTGATAGTGTAAATCTTAGATTACCTGTAATTGTTCAACATGTCCAAAAATAGATCACTATTTGAAAGATAACACTGCTTTCAAATCGTTTTAATATAAAAACTAAATAAAATCTGCAAAAAATTTTAATTTAATATTTTACTTATTTTCTTCATGGTTTTTGGTGAAAGATCCTCTGTTTCAAATTTCAAATCCTCAACAATAATCATTATGATTACCCACCAAACCTTTTCGTTCATATTTCCGAAAACTTCCAGGTTATCCCACAAATATATATTTTTTTGTTCAGGAATTACCATTTTACCATTTAACAGCTCTTCTTCTCTGTCTATAACCTCATATAAATTTTCTCCCCACAATTTTAGAACATCGTTTAACAAATTTTCTCTATTTTTTGAATCATAATTCCAAGAAAAAACAAGAAGCTGATAAAGTTCTTCATTAGACTTTAGTTTTTCCACATTATCTTTTTTACAAAATTCGCTCATAACCTGAAACAATTGAATTTCTTTACATTGTTCTAATTTTTTGATTGTGCTCCATAAATTTGGCCCAAATTGTTTAAAAAGTATAAAGTTCTCATATAATATATTTAGCATAGTATCTGATAATAGTATCTCTAGTTCTTCTCTACGAATTTTTGTTAACTCTTCTTCTTGGTTAATATATTCGCATTCATCTTCCTCGTATTCTCTGTTAACTCTACTTTTGATTTCTTTTGCAATTTTTCCACTCAATTTTCCTATATTAGCATTTTTTTCATTCTGCAAATATTTTAGAAATACTTCAGAAAGTTTTGGGGTTGGATTACGATTTAAAACTGATTCCGTAATCATACGACTTATTTGACTGCCTTCCCAACTCTTATCATAAAAGCATTTGCTGCAACTATTACTATTCGAATCAAACTTAGAACAATCACCACATTCTTTTAGTTTGATTCTTTCAAAATAATTTATTATTTCATTATACGTAACATTATAAACGATTAACAATCCCTTAAATGTCTTTTTTGTTAATTTTTTTTGTTTTTGCATTTCTTTCACTGCTTCATCGTGTAAAAATTGTTTTTTTATTTCATAATTAATTACTACTTCCTTTTCTAACTGCTCATTTTTCATTTCTTTCTCTCCTTTTTTTATTTTTATACATATTTACATACTTCGTCGTTCACGTCCATAAAGATGTTTAGCAGCCTAAAATACATTATATAGAAAATTTGTAAACGATGAAATTATATATTATTTAATAACGATTTTCACTGTACATTTTTATTTTTTTACTCAAATTATTTTTATCAATTGTACATATCTATTATGAATTAAATAAAATATACTGTGCTTGTTTCCGGAAACAAAAAATAAAAGGCAATAAGCCAATTTTGACTAATGAACAGCTTCAACAAAAAGGCTGAACTGATATCATAAGCGATAATCTTTGTTTTTATCAGTTTCGCTTAATGGAAGAGGATATGACGGTACAATACACTGAAAATGATTTAAACGAGTTCAAAAGCATTTTTCAGACAAATGTATCACACAAAATAGAATCAGGAGCATTCCCTAATCTTAAAATGGAAAAATACCGTGACCAATACGGGAATTTTTACGACAATATTATAATTGATACTATTGAAGACATAGGCTATATCTTGATTCTACATGCAGTATTCAGTTCTCATAAATATGCAGAATACAGGCATCAGATAGATATTTCAAAGGATGCCCTTGACAGCAGAAAAAAGAAAATTTCCGAATCATGGGAGGATAACCCTTGAATTGGGGATACAAAAGCGAGCATGGTTTTTTCGGGAGTGACATTCCAGATAAAATATATCATCAGGGCGAAGGCATTCTTCTGGCTGACGGGTATCCTATACAAGAGGTTACTTTCCCTCGAATACGCAATATCGTTAACAGGAAACGCCACATAAAAGAAATATTGCTATGCAGTAACATTTGATATATTTCTGCCCGTCCTGCCCCCCCCCTCACAAGGGAAGCAGAGTACGGGCAAGTGTCTAGCAAGTATTACCTGGACACTTGTGTAGCATACATAAATAGAAAGGTGTTATTTTATGGAAACTGAAGATAAAGAAACTCATGACATTACAAAAAAACATGATAAGCAATCCCGAAAATGGCAGCGTACCATTAATAATCCGGCAGAAAAAGAACTTTCCCATCATGTACTTAAAGAAATATTGTCACAGATAAAACCTATACCATATTATTGTATGAGTAATGAAATCGCCAGTTCACACCACACACATATTTATATACACTGTACATCGCCAGTGCGCTTTAGTACATTAAAAAACAAATTACCAACTGTCCATATTGAACTGGCAAGAGGAACGGCTGTCCAAAACAGAGATTTTTTTCCAAGGAGAATATAAAAATACAAGCAACTATATTTTTACTTGGGAGGATGGCACTCTTTACAATCCGAACTACATCACCAAGCTGTTATGCAAAGCAACAACAGAATTTGGCAAACCGGAAATCACACTTCACAATCTTAGACATAGCTGTGCATCCATGCTCATTAACAGGGGATGGGATTTAAAAAAGCTTCAATACTGGTTAGGTCATACGGATACACAGACCACCTTTAATATTTACACTCATTTCAACCGCCAGCGGCTGAATACCAGTGAAAACGACTTGAGCGAAATATCTAACAAGGCATCTGATTTATTTGCCTGACTGGATTTTGGGTAACGTTTTGGGTAACGCTTTCAAATTACCATATCGGTGGCAGTACACAAAAATAAAAGTAGCACCGGAAACCTTTTAAAACCAACGTTTCCGGTGCCCCTGCCAAGAGTCGATGCGACAGGATTTGAAAAACTCTCTTTGCATCTCTCAAATACTCGCTCTAACAGGCTGTTAGGATAGTGCACTATCCTAACGCCCTTTTAGAAGCATTTTTTCATAACCTTTTTCTGCCTGCAAGTGGCGAAAAAGTGGCAGGATTCCTCCTGTGCCTTCGCCTAACCATTCCTGCGCCCTGCCTGTAAAAACCATTTTTACCAGTAACGTTTTTCCGTTTCTAACTTTGCCCTATATGCGGTAAGCCTGTCCTGGGGCTCCTTTCCCTTTCAGCAGCCTACTGGCTTCTTTTCATAACCCCCACTTTGCCTTGCTGGATGGATTCTCCCGCCGCTGGCGGTTTTGCATATTCCAGGCGATAAATGGAGCAAGCATATGCCTACTGCCCAATTACTGCCAATACAATTCTATTTTTTCCCTTGCATCCATTTCAGACAGCCCATATTTACACCGCAGTTTGACCACTACCTCTTCCCTTGGTATCCCATAATCCTGTTTTATTTTCTGCCCGATGCTATGCCATATGCATATTTCCGCTCCATCGGGCAGAATACTCCTTGAATCCTATGCGTATTGCGTTACTTTGGTTATGAGTATTGCATTACTAGATATAAACTATAGCAAACTTTGGTCGGGGAGTTATAGCTTATATTTTTTTGATACAAACTGCAATAAACATTATGAATCTTAGTCGGGGTATTGCAGCCTATATTTTGATAGGGTGATAATATTTTGACACCCTATAATAAAGCTCCCGATATCATCATATAGTCTTTCAAATGTGACAAAATTATCCTTTGTACAAAACTTAGAAGTGAATCCGCATCACATCCAAAATTGTTTACGTCGAGAGCATCTTGCTCTAATAGTTCCGTGGCTATCTGGTATGCTATGTCTGTTCGGTTTTTATTCATATTTTTACCGCCTGTCTGTCAGTTGATAACAAATCATTATCCAGTTAGATTCATCCAGTTAAATTAATAGCTGCAACATCATTAATGCGCCGAACTGAAAATCAGACTTGAAATATTCGTGGTTTGCTATGCATGAAGCGTCAAGAGCATCGCTTATTCTGTTTTCTACGTTTTCTTCAATAGCTTCATTTGTCAATTTTAACAGTGTTCCATCTTTACAATCTTGAATCAGTGCAACTCCATAATTACGAATCTCTTTTGTATGTGCCTTCTCGTATTCGTGGAAATATGATGGAGCTTTCTCTGTTAATGCACCAATAGCATAATCTGTGACTGAATCAAGGCTTGATATATTTTTAAAGCTGTTCTTAATATCGTGTTGTTGATGATATTGTTGCCCTTGTTGGTTTTGATAATCTTGTTGTAAATCCATATGTTACCGCCTTTCTTTGTGATATGTATTTTATGCATATTGTCGCTAGATTTTGCGATATTCACATGTTACACTAAATAAATATAAATTGTATGGAGAAATAAAAATGCCGATAAGCTATAACAAATTATTAGAAATATTTGAAAAGAGACAAATTACATCTTATACTCTTACAAAAAAAGACAAGATAATAGGTCAAGCTACTTGGAAAAACATTCATGAGGGTAAACATATCGATACCAGAACCATTGAATCGTTATGTAAATACTTAAACTGTCAGCCCGGAGATATTTTGGAATATGTACCAGACAATACAAATGCTCACAATTCTGAATCAAAGGCATAATAAATAAATCTAAACACTATTAAATGTAAGATTATGGTATAATGTCAGACATATAAACAAATAAACAGACAAAAAAGGCTCTTGCAATTAAAACTAAGATATTCTATATTATAGACACAAAAGGAGCAACCGCCTACAAAGTGGTTGACCTCCTAGTTTGGTTATATAAACCTACCTGTTCCGGCAAGATACAAGGTAGGTTTATTTATTTTCGCTTGTTTGTCCTATCAATATAGGATAGGCAAGCAGCGCAATCAGGAAATTGGGATTTGTTCATATAAGAAAAAAGCGTACCAAAAACATTCGTTTTTGACACACTAAATTATGAACGGATAATACTTTCTTATGTTTCTGTCTGAACAAATTATTATTGCATTTGTAGTTCACAGTCAGAAGGACATAGGGCACTAACATTAAAGGACATAGGGGCGTATTACATATTTATTTTGGTTTCATTTTTTGCCTTGCCTATTGTGGGGTGCATCTATTCCTCAACGGATTTTTGAAATATGCCGAAAAATTGACTGCCGAAAAGTATACCAAATGAGAATGACCAAAAACTATAACCACCAATGTTTGTAATAAGTTTTTTATCAATTTACACGTAGCATATGCAAATCTGGTAAATACAACTACATGCCTACAATATTAGAAGTCCGAATTTGCATGTGCCATGTGCAAATTTGGTTTCATACCCCCTCGAATTTTCACAGCGTACGTGCAAATTTTGACGCTCCTTACAAGTATTAATAATATTAGGTAATTGCGAAACTCTAAAACCTTTATAATAAAGGATTCTCTTTGCTAAAAA
>CAJUBQ010000014.1 GCA_910584595.1 uncultured Eubacterium sp. | reverse complement strand
GGAACAATGAGACAGGGCCGATTCCCTCATCCAGCGTCCGGGAGGCCCAAAAACAACACTTTGTCTAAACTGTTGCTTTGTTGCTTGTCCACCCCCGTGAATATTAACTAATGATATGCAATACCCAATCTGAACGGTTATGATTCTGTACTTGACCTGGAATGAGATCTATGTTACCGGCCTGATCTCACAAACATGGTTGTCTCTTTGTCAAAACTATCATCTTTAAAAATGGTGATCGAAAATTCGAAAGGCATCGTACTGTTATCCAACACAATATTTTTCGATAACCGATATGCCAGGGAAAGCGCTTTTTCCGGAGAAGCATGAAAATCTTCCGCGGATGTCCGATAATCGACTTTATCTGATAAGAAATTAAACGCTACCCCCTCCCGGCACATTTGAAATGCTTTCGACATTATTTTTTCTACAAAGCCATACATTTCCTGCTCTGACTCATACACCATGTGGCCAAATATTCCGGACGCCACACAAAAATCATAATCGTCCCTGCCATTCTCTGTACAAAAATCTGCCCGATAAAAAGAGTCAGATTTATCCGGATGATTTTGAATTGCGATATCTATAAACTGCTGCATCACATCGATCCCTGTATAATCCACATACCGATACTTTGGATTCTTTTTCAGATAGGTATATAAATCACCAAATCCACAGCCAATATCCAGCAATGTTCCACGTTCAGGCTTTAAAAACCGAAGTAACTGTGTAAAACGCGCCTCCTGCTTGTGTTTGGTCCATCCAAGACTTCTTTCATCATTTGGCCCATATTTTTTTAAATTGTCCTCATAATATTTGATTACTTTTTGCATATGCAATCCTTTCTTTTTCATTGTTTCCATTCTATACGGCTGTATTACAAGTCTTTAAGATGCATACACGATAATTCCCGCTGCAATAAATGCTAATCCAATCCATTTACGTATGTTCATCTTTTCCTTGAAAATCTTTACTCCAAAAAACGTAATATAAATATATCCTGTCGACTCCAGCACCGCTCCCATGGATAAAGGAATCCCCCGATACGCAATCACAGTACAAAAAACAGATACCGCAAACATCATATATGCCAGGATCACTTTTAGATTCAAATACTCCCGTACAGGCGAATGATATTGTTTCATGGCAGCCTTTTTTAAGAGCGCCTGAGAGAGGGAGCTTATAAAAATACCTGCAAGTAAAATACATGCATATTTAGTCATTTCCGGTTCCATTTTGATATTCTCCATCCGCTGTCGCATAAATCACTACCCCAGCCATAACCAACAAGATACCTGCCACTTTAGCGGCTGTCACCTGCTCATGAAAGCAGATCACTCCCCACAAAAGCCCCCATAAAACTGTAACCGCTTTATTCGCAAATGCCGTAATCAACGGCATCCGCTTGATTACCTGCTGCCATAAAAGCGCATACAGCGCCAGCAGCCCTATGACAGCTGCATAACAGATACAAAATTTTTTACTTAGAAACTGCTGCCTGGCTGCCAGCTTACTGCATACATCACTGATAGAATAAATCATCAGTATGAGATGTAAAACAAGCAGATCCTTCCATTTCAGCTTTTTCAAGCTTATCCCTCCAACTCTGCCGGTAAATATTTTTCTAAATCAGCGCTGTCAGGAGCGCTTAACAGATAGGCTCCAAATCTATTTGAACTGTCTGTAACAACGGGAACAGATGTAACATCAATCTCACGGATGCTCTCAAACACGATATATTCCGGATGTTCTGCTTTTATCTGATGCAATACCTCGATGTCTTCTTCGGAAAATACAAACCGTACGGCTGCGGCTCTTGGCTTACACACAGGAGAAAGCTGTGGTTCTTCCCCTATCGCAATCTGAATGACTGCACGTACAAAATCAATGCCTGTCGACAGCTTCACCAGACTGCTCCCAATATAATCTCCTCCCATACGGCTGCCGATTTCAATCAACTGAATGTCACCGTCATCTGCAATTTTTAGTTCTGTGTGTGACGCCCCATCTGTAATTTTCAAACTGTCCAGCGCATGGAAAACAATCCTTTTTACCTTTTCCAATACTTTATCAGTAACTACAGCAGGCTCTAAATGCGCCCGTTCTATGTAATGCGGGGCGCCACTCGTATATTTTTTCGTCAATGCCAGAAAATAATGCCGCCCTTTCCATGAAATACATTCAACGCTGTATTCCTGCCCCGTTAGAAACTCCTCCACTAATACTTTTTTATCAAACCCCTGTTCCAGCGCAGCTTCTATTGCCGCTTTGAATCCCTGTTCTGATTCCAGCTTCGTAATGCCTCTGCTGCCGGATCGATCCACCGGTTTTACAATTACAGGATACTGTAAAGGAATTGTTTGCAGCGCATCCTTGTTTTCCACTAAATAACTTTTTGGAGAAGGATCTCCATGTTTTTCAAATGCCTTACGCATAAAATATTTGTTTGTAGACAACCATGCACATTCCAATGAATTACCCGGAAGGTTTAACCTGTCTGCCACAAAATCAACCGTCTGTGATGCGAGATCTGATGCAATGCTGCATATTCCATCGATTCCTATTTCTGTGCACTTACGTAAAATCTGTTCTTTTTCTATAATGCTTATGGGATAAAAATAATCCGCGCTTTTTTCACCGACATCATTTGCCGCCCATGCAAACACATGCGTTTCCAGTCCCATCGATTTTGCTTTCCATATCAGCGGATCCTGCAAATAAGACGCCCCGATAATTGCCAGCTTTTTCAATTTTTTCCTCCCAATTATTATTAATTTCTATAAATGAATCGTTATAAATTAATGGTTTCTCTGATCACATACTGCGGAGAATCATTCAGACAAATATAAATACGTCCTACATATTCCCCGATCATTCCTAACATTAACATGATAAGCCCACTGGAAAACAACAGGATTGCCGCCAGTGAACTATATCCAATCAGAACCTTCGGATCCAGGCATTTGCGGATTACGATATAAAAACCCAATATAAATCCAAACACCGCAAATAAACACCCCATAAAAGCCGCAATCCGCAGCGGTTTTACTGAAAAAGCCGTAAGTCCGTCTACCAGCAGCGCAAAAGATTTACGAAATGTAAAACCTGATTCCAGCTCATCTCCACGCTGTCTTTCATCCATAGTCACCGCTTTGATTCTATACGTAACCCGAAGTATTAATCCTTCCAGATAAGGATACGGATTTTTATATTTAATGATTTCATCACAAACAAATCTTTTCATAACGCTGAAATTTTCAAACCGCAGGCCCTTTGGTTTTTTCAGCAAAATTTCTGACATATGCAGATTCACATTGCTTCCAAAGTTTTTCATTGCTGACTGTTTTTTAACAAAATATCTGGCTGTAGCATAATCGCACTCATCCTTTTCAACCGGTTCAAGCAGTTTCCACAATTCATAAACCGGACATTGAAAATCATCATCCAGATTCACAATATACTGTCCTCTTACTGCGGCATAACCAGCCAGGACAGCAGCATGTTTTCCCATATTTTTTGCTAAATTAATTACTTTAATTTTTTTATTTTCAGATGCCATCTCTTTTAATATTTCATATACGTGATCCGGAGAGCAATCATTAATGGCAATAATCTCGTAATCATAAGATGAACGCATCGATACCGTAGCTATGATTTCATCAACAACCTTTTTAATTGTCCTCTCACTTCTATAACAAGGCATTACAAAACTAAGCAGCATTTTCTTTTACGCTTCCCTTCCAGATAAAATAAAGCTTCAAAAGTGTTTTGTTTTTATAAATAAAAATCCCAAATTCCACTAATCACACGTTCCACATCAATCTCTTTCATACCATAATATAACGGCAGACGCACCAGACGCTCGCTTTCTTTTGTCGTATATCTGTCCTCTCCTATAAACTCTCCGTACTTTTTTCCGGCCGGCGCTGTATGCAGAGGTATGTAATGAAATACCATGTTTACATCCTTCGTTTTCATAAATGAAATCAGATCGGTACGTTCTTTTAAATCTTTCGCTTTGATATAAAACATATGTGCATTATGTCTGCATTCTTTTGGCACCTTTGGCAGCTCAATCTTTTCTGCGTCAGCCAGCTCTTTTAACCCTTGATAGTACCGGTTCCAGGTCTTCATTCGATTTTGAAGAATCTCTTCCGCCTTTTCCAGCTGCGCCCACAAATAAGCAGCGTTCAATTCGCTTGGCAAATAAGAAGAACCAACCTCCACCCAGGTATACTTATCAATCTGACCTCTGAAAAACTTACTTCGATTGGTACCTTTTTCCCGGATGATTTCTGCCAGTTCCACTTTCTTTTCATCAGAAACTACAATTGCTCCGCCTTCTCCCATGCTGAAATTTTTTGTTTCATGAAAACTGTAACAGCCATAATCACCAATTGCACCTAATGCCTGTCCCTGATAGGCGCTCATAACCCCTTGCGCCGCATCCTCAATAACAAGGAGTCCGTATCTTTTGGCAATATCCATAATCGTATCCATTTCACAACCCACTCCGGCATAATGGACCGGTACAATCGCTTTCGTTCTTTCTGAAATTGCCGCTTCGATCAACGTTTCGTCAATATTCATCGTATCCGGCCTGATATCGACAAATTTTACCTTTGCTCCTCTCAAAACAAATGCGTCTGCTGTTGAAACAAATGTATATGCAGGCATAATTACCTCATCACCCGGCTCAATCTCTGCAAGTATTGCTGCCATTTCTGTCGCATGTGTACACGAGGTTGTAAGGAATACGTGTTTTACTTTGCACCAGCGCTCCAGCCAATAACTGCAGCGTTTTGTAAATTCACCATCTCCGCTGAGCTTCTTATTGCAAATTGCTTCCCTTACATATGTAAAAGCTGCTTCTATCAAGATGGGTTCATTAAAATTAATCATAATTTTCGCCATTCCTTTCCATATACTTTTCGTATCACAAATGCGATCATTAAAATAACAATTGTAAGACCTGTAATCACACTTCCGGCTAAAAAATATGGAGAACAATAACTAAGTTCAATCTGATGAAATCCTGCTGACAGATAAGTTCCAAAAAATCCATAATTCACTGTTATTTTCTCACTTTCCTTTCCATCCACCTTTATTTTCCAGCCTGGATAATCAGGAACCGATAATACGAGCAGGCCATCTTCTTCACAAGACACGGTTCCTTTTATATTGGTATCTGTAAAGTCTGAGATTTGCATCTGCTCATGATTGTTCTTGGCATCTACGCAATTACTTCTGGCAAAAATATCTGTCCTGTCTTCTTGTATGCCGCGTTCCGTTACAAGAATCAAATGTCTGATTTCCTTTTGATCTATTTGTATTTCGCAAAATTCTTCGTCCGCAGAAACGTTAACATACGCAGCCAAATTCTTCTCGTCCACTTTATCTTGATAAACCTGAATCAAACAATCCTTTTTTTCCGTTGGTTTTAATGTTAAAAACAAACTGACTCCATCGTTCTCTACCTGATCGAAAAACAAATCCAGCTTTCCTTCCTCCTGTTTCCAGCTATATCCCGGTTTCCTTAATCTGATCTCATTTTCCTTAAGCAGGTTCGTTTTTTCATCTAAGATCACAGACTGCAGCATACACTCCTGTTTTTGCGTCATACTCATTTTTTCAAAATCCTTCTTTAAAACATAAGAGTCTGTCATATATCCCAGGGAATAGCAGCCATCATTTCGATAAATATAAATATCTCCTATTTTATCTGCATACAAATAAGAAGGCTTCTTTAAAATTTCTTTACTCAGCATATATTTGATGCCAACCGCACTTTCCAGCTGTGCATTATGATTGATCGCATACATCCGATTCGGGTTATTGGGCTTGATACGCTCAAGCTGGCTCATCCACTCATAGAAGCCGCTTCTGACCAGCCCATAATAAAAGGTGCCTTTATAGTTTTGCATCAAAGCATCATTCCCGTTTAACGCCCGATATGTTTTTTCAATACGATAAGCGCCGGGATCTTTTTCTTGCAGATATGCAGCCACTTCTTTTGTACCATCCAGATACCCCTCTTTCTTATCCATATCCTCTGCCAGCAGGCTGCCCCCACCATTCACCGTATCATAATTTGCCCACGACATTTCCATACAGACGACCACCAGCAGCATCCAAAAAAACGTATTGTCCTTTCGGTCACAGCAATGCATGAGAACATAATACAAGAATGCAAACAACGCCAGTATTAAAACAATTGTTTGTGCATACCGCACCTTCTCCATACGAAAGTCTGATTGATAAAAATAAAAAACATAGAACAACGTCATGCATAAACATATAAATACCAGACAGCTATGGACAGCCATCCTTCTTTTGTATGTTTTTTTATCTGAAAACAAAGTCTGCATGCTTTTTGAAGCGTTGATTATCATCACAAAAATTAAAAAATAGGACCATCTGCAATATACAACATTTGTAAATCCATTCATTACATAATTTACAATACCGGTTAATATACTGATCCAGAAACATATGGCTCCGGCCATCCATATTCTTTTTTTCTTTCTGTCTTTGAGTTTTAAATAAAATTCAAAGGAGAACATCAGACACAGCACAGAACTGCATAAAACCGGAGTTACATAATAGTCCGTTCCAAAAATATTAAGATAATATCTGCTGCCTAACAGATTTACAGAAAAAGACTGCAGGATTGTGCCCAGATACCTTTTCCATTCATACAAAATCCTGACGTTATTTACAAGGGAATTCCCGTATCTTGAAGACGATGCAATGGCGTCAACACCTGGCAAAAAAGCAAATGCAGAAATGCCGAAACAAATAATCCCTCTCCAAAACAAAGCATATAAATATACTGCAAACTGCCTGCATTTAAAATCAAACTGAATAAAATACCGAAACACATAATAAACTGCAAGGAACAGCAGCGTTTCATATGCAAAATACGGACTGTAAATCATCATACAGCTATATGACAGTACAAAAAACTTCCCGCCTCCATCCATAATAAAACATTCCAGCCCGTATATAACTACTGTGAACATTGCGACAGCCGAACCGTACTGATAGTGCTGTCCCCACAGCATCATATAACCACTGAATGCCCATATCACAGAAAAAACAACTGCAAGCTGGTCCATAACGCCAATCTTTTTCAAATATTTATATCCAAAAATAGCACATACATATATTTTCACAATATGGGCCATTCCTATTCCATAAGGAACCAAACGCTGCGGCAGAAAGATCAGTAAAAAATGAAACGGATCCAAAATAATTTCAGCCAAACCCGCCAAATCGTTTCCCATACCTGCCTCAAAACTCCAAAAGCTCCATTTACCGCTTCGAATGGAATTTACCAGATATTGCAGCGCCGGCCAGTACTGGTTGTACGTGTCATATCCTACGTCTTTGTATATAAACAACTTCTTTCCTAAAATAAAATTATGAAATACAATGATACATACAGCTGTTACAGCCAAAAGCAAAACACGCACGCCCCAGCCCTCTTTCACCGGTTTCTCAGAAATTCTTACTTTTCCGGTTACATGCTCAGATATTTTCATAATCTTTTTGTACCGCCTTCCGTATTTTTAACGTATGACCAATACCATCCTTCAAACAATACTTTCCCTTCCATCCAAGCTTTTGTAATTTTTCAGAGTTTAATACTGCAAAATGAATTGGTGTACGCTGCGCCAATTCTGTTTCATCTGGATGTTCAAACACACATGTCCGATCTCCAATCTCCGCTGCGGTCTTAGCAAACTCAGAAATTTTTACTCTGACATCCTGATGCGCTATATTATAAGCTTCGTTCGTTTTTCCATGCAAAAGTACCGTCAGCAGCCCCGATGCATTGTCTGCAACATAAGTATAACTGCGTATTTGATTGCCATCACTTTTTAATACAATATTTTTTCCCTGCAAAATATCATTGATAAACTGTGTGCTTGCACGATTATCACCGCCAAACGTATTCGGGCCGTAGACATGTCCAGGCCTTGCGATCACACAATCTATGCCGTACTGCTGCCTGAAAGATGCGCATAACGTCTCTGCAGCCCTTTTTGCCGACGGATAACACGCTCTTGGATTTAAAATATCCAGATATCCACTGTCAGATTCATCAAATGCCTTTTGATTTTCTGTATTTTGTCCATACACCTCACCGGATGAAATATAAAGCATACGGACTGCCTCATATTTTTTTGCATATTCCAGTAAATGATACGTTCCAAAAAGAGCAGGCGTCATGGTATCTACCGGATGGCTGTGAAACGCAGCCGGATAACCGTCACCCGCTGCGTGCAGGACATAATCTACCCGCTGTGTAAGTTTCAACGGATCACATACATCCTGAATCACGTATGTGATCCGACTGCTGTTTTTATAAGGCTTCTGATTTTTATAAATCTCCTGACTTTTATAAGAAGCATATCTCGTATCCAGCCTTTGCTTACTGCGCCCTAATGCATAAACCGTAATATCCGCATGGTACTTTATATTTGCATACATGAACATATCTATGATAAAGGATGCTAAAAGCCCTGTGGCTCCGGTAATCAAAAACGATTTTCCATATAATTGAATAAACCCGGGCGTAGCTTCTATTGCCTGATCTAAATCGTTTCTATATATTTCATTTTTTATAAACATATCTGTGCCTGCCAGCCTTTCTCACGCCTTTTATTTTAACCATTCATCCTTTTTTGCTAAAAGAAGCGCCTTAAATATCTCTATATCTTCCGTTGTTGTTATCTTTAGATTTTTTTCGGAACCTGCGGAAAAGTAGATCTTTTCCCCCAGCTCTACCATAAGAGAACAGGTTGCCACTGCGTCCGTAATCCCTCTTTTTTCCGCTTCCTGATGCGCCCATAATAATTTTTTCAGTGCAAACGCCTGAGGAGTCTGCGTACGGGCCAAAGCATCTCTGTCAATGAGTTTTCTGGACGAATTTTTGTCTTCTCTTAATAACATTGCTTCCGCACATGGAATCACGGTAATGGCAGAGCCTTTTAATCTGCACTGCGCAATACACCCTGAAATAATCTCCTGCGATACATTTGGACGGATAGCATCATGTATTAATACGATATCCTCTTTACTGCAATGTTTTTCCAATTCTAAAATACCGCTTTTAATAGAAGCTTGTCCGTTGCTTCCTCCGGGAACGATCCATTTCAGCTTCGTAATATTAAACTGGCTGGCATATGCTTTTAATATTTCCTGCCATCCGTCAATACAGACTACCAGAATCGCTTCAATCTGCGGATGTTTTTGAAATGCCTGCAAGGTATATACAATAACAGGCTTATCATTAATATTTAGAAATTGCTTGGGAATATCCTGGTGCATACGCAGTCCCTTACCTCCTGCAATCAGCATGGCAATATTCATCCGGCGCCCCTCCTTTTTCCTGAAACTTCAGCCTTTTTTTTAATTCACAGACAATACGCTGCGAATCTTTCTCACTATTTGCATCCTTTGTAAAATAATAGGAAAGGATTTTCTCCCTTTCTTTTCGCATATATCCCGCATCTTTGCTATAATGATCCAATTCCTGCAGCACATCTTCCCAGCAAAATGCCTTAGGCCCCGGCGTCATATTCATAAAATCCACGCCAAAACCCGCCTCGTTTTGCACAAACCATTCATAATCTTCACACAAATAAACGCATGGAATGCCAAACAGCGCACAATCCAGCGAAATAGAAGAATAGTCTGTAACCACATAGGAATAGCTTAAAATCTCATCATAAAAATCTTCTGTTTCATCCAGTGAAACCCTGTCATACTGACGGATCACCGTCTGGATCATGTTTTTATAATTTCTCCACGTATGCGGATGCAGACGGATCACAAACTCCCCCTGTATCTTTTCCATAAACTGCTGAATTTGCGGTACACAGTCCATGCAACGAACGATCATCTCCTTTTCCTTCTTCGCATGAAAGCGATACGTAGGCGCATATAACACTTTGTTTTTCTTTTCCACCATGCCGAATTTGTTATATATTTGTATGTTTCTCGGATGTCCGGCCATAAAAAAACTGCTTTCATCCATGTTCCATCTCCGCCCAATCATATCCATTCTTTCCTGTCCGGGACATACAAGCATAAAATACTTCTCAAACAATTCCCTTCCCGGCGCTAAAAAGATATATTTTATTTTCTTCCATATTCGCTTTTTCCCTGTATCGTCTTCACAAGGCAAAATATCCGTCGAATAAACGACTCCTGGTATATCCGTATTATGTACCTTTTCACCGTCACCCATGGACTTAAACCCTACTCCATGCCACAGCTGTACTACTTTTGTGCGGTTATTATATCCATATAAGGGCGAATAATCCGACATGATAAAATGATCTGTAACAGCAATTGCAGCTCTTGCTGTTTTCCATATTCCTTTGAAGGAATTCATCTGATAAACACCAAATCCCTCTTGTTCCAGTTTTTGTTTAATATCCTGATTTTTTGTAACCCATACTGCTTCTATTTCCGGATGGCTGCGGCTGACATATTCAAACAAATACTTTGCATTGTCCATATAATTTTTCTTTAAAAAACCTGAAAAAACCCAAAGTTCTTTCTTTTTTGGGACCATCGTAAAGATCCAATATGCAATAAATCTGAAAAGGTGTATCAAAAAGCTTCGGATGCCACTTTTTGCCTTATGATATCGTTTCCAAACCCTGGCAGAAAATTTTACAAACGGAGCCAGCAAATGCATAAAGCCACTGTTTGACACAAACAGCTGTTTGCCTTCCCAGGAAAGGATGCGAATCATTTTCTGATTGACCGTATAGTAGCTTAAATACAATCCAAACAGTTCTTCACAAAAATCCGGATATTTTATGAGCAATTCCTGAATTTTTTCCACCTGATGACACCGTATCGCCGTTTGTATAAAATTATTTGCCTCCAAACGTCTTCTTTCTATAATTTTCTGCCTTGGATATCCACTGATCTGATGTTCCTCATAAAAATCCAGCATGCCTGTAGCAATACGAATCCAATCCATCCTTGTTTTAAGAAAATGTTCATCCATACTGTCACTCATATAAACGCCAACATCACTGCGCCTGTATACAGAGACAATATCCGGCAGCAAAACGCATTGATTGGAACCCAATTGCAGGAAAAGCAAAGACATGTCCCCAATAATGCCCTCATAATACCAGTCCGGAATTTTCACTTCATAATCCCACCTGTAAAATATCGTCGAAGTATGCAGTACCATACAATTCCAGCAATCCGCAATCTCAAAATAAGTCAGCTCTTCTTTATTGGTCTTTGGACAGTTCGGATCACATTCCGGATATATGAGCTTTCCTTCTTCGTCTTCCCTGAAATAACTCCTCAAAAACCAGTCCCTGGGCGCCTGAATCTTGGCATGAGCGCCGCAGACGCCTACCTGCGGATGGCTTTCCATAAAGTCATACTGTTTTTGCAGCTTACTTTCATCGATCCAATAATCGTCTCCTTCGCAGATAGCAATATAGACAGACTTTGCTCTCTCGCACAAATCAATTAAATTGTGCTGAGCTCCCATATTTTCTTCTCTTAAAAACGCAACAATTTTATCCGGATATTTTTGCGCATATTCCCGTACAATCTCTGCAGTCCGATCCGGTCCATGGTCTTCACCGACAAAAATCTGATAATCAAAATCCGTCTTCTGCATCAAAAAGCTGTCTAATGCTTCCCTGATATATTCTTCGTGACGGTAGGTAATACATACTACCGTAACCTTTACATTTTCTCTGATCTTATTGATCTGCATGATCCTGGTCCCTCTCTGTTATTATTTCACTCGCCAGTCCAGCAGCGCTTCTACTTCGCTGCAGTCAAATACCGGTATCTGGCAATATTCTGACACACTCTTTCGCTCACGAAACGAATCGTCAATAAAAACAGCATTTTTTTCTGTTATGTAGTATTTCTTTTCATCTTCCGGTGCAATCTGAATCAGTTCGTCGAATAACGTCCTTGAAATCTTTTTCTCCGCCAGTGTTGCTTTTATATCTTTCCGATGTTTTGTTAACAGGATTCTTTTCTTTTCCTCATTCACCGTCTGGTATAAGTACTGCATTAATGTCGTATTTACTTTTCCGTCTATAATCAGAGTATCATCCAGATCTACATATACCGTGTCATAAACGATATCGGTCTGATATCTGCTCATAAGCGCGCGGTCAACGGAGATCGCATAGCTGTTCTCAATCATATCGATCGATATTCCCATCTGGCAATACAACGTAAGAAGCGGATAATTTACTCCTGTATTCCTGCTCATCCCCATTGTGCCGGCAATCCTTGGAGCAACCTCCAATAAGCGGAAATCTCCTTCCTGATTGTTCTTCATCTGGAAAAACCAGGCGCCGCAGAATTTCATACGATGGTTCATCTCTTGTGCAATCTCATAGATCCTCTGCGGAACAGGCAGCAGCTGGGAAGAAACACTGATTCCGCTGCGTATCCGTTCACGGCTGCGCATACGGCACACCCGCAGTTTACCCTTATCATCAGTCAGACAATCAACGGTATATTCCTCTCCCGGCAAATACTCACAAATCACCACATGCGGATTTTTCTTCACAAGAAAATCCAAATCCTGTTCGTTATAAGCCAATGCTGTTCCCTGTGCCCCCTGGCCGATATCCGGCTTTACAAACACAGGAAATGCGTGAATCTTCTCCCTGTCACAATCATATTTTGGCACGAAATCACAGTCTTTAAAAAACTTGTAGGTTAATATCTTAGAACGGCAGATTTTTACGGTTTCCAGATCAGAAGTTACAATCTTTGCACAGATTTTATCCTGTACTTGTGTCAAATACAGCTGCACGTCATCATATGCAGGATAAATATATGCAATATGATACGTCTCAATGATCCGATTCATTTCTTCTATAAAGTTCTCACTCGTATAAAAAGGGATTCCCTCTATGTAATGATCCTTTGAAAACACATAAGACGCATGGCAGGGAACACTGGATAATCCATATACTTCAAAATGTGTCGAATACTTTAATGCCTGATAAATCTCTAATCCAATTTCCGATCCGGCCGGAAATATTGCTACTTTTGTCTTCATTTTCCTATCATATCCTTTATTAACCTGCATATTTCATCTACTTCGTTCCATTCCAAATCAGCAAATATAGGCAGGCACAATACAGACGATGCGATCTTTTTTGCCACAGGTGTTTTTGCCGCATGATAAATCGGGCGATAGCAGTCAAATTCATTGATTAAAGGAAAAAAATACTTTCTGGTAAATATATGCTGTTCCTTTAATTTTTCAAAAATGATATCCCGATCCAGCGGTAAACGATCGCTATCAAAAATCACAGGAAAATACGCATAATTATATTTTACATCATCCTTTATCCTGCACAGTTTTACACCTGCAATTCCCTCCAAATGCTCTCTGTATCGCTCTGCTACGCGTTTTCTCCTGGCTATCTCACTGTCAATATGCCGTAGATTACATAAGCCCATAGCCGCCTGAAACTCATTCATTTTTGCATTTGCACCAATCTCATCCACCACTTCTTCATTTTTAATGCCAAAATTTTTTAACTGATATAATTTTTCATGCAGCCAGTCATACGCAGATACTACCGCTCCTCCTTCTATCGTATGAAAAACCTTCGTAGCATGAAAACTCAGCATGGAGGCATCACCGTAAGATGCCACATTCACTCCATTTTTCTCGATGCCAAATGCATGTGCGGCATCATAGATCACTTTCAGCCCATGCTTTTTGGCGATCTCCATAATTTTGTCATGGTC
Organism: uncultured Eubacterium sp.; assembly: GCA_910584595.1. Taxonomy (GTDB): domain Bacteria; phylum Bacillota; class Clostridia; order Lachnospirales; family Lachnospiraceae; genus Eubacterium_J. The sequence continues at coordinate 55,316 of CAJUBQ010000014.1, read as the reverse complement.
ACAAATGTTTCCATATACATGAACCGGAAGGATTGCCGTCGTCTTTGGTGTAATCAGCTGCTCGATCTTATCTGCATCTATCGTATAATCTTCCTCATTGATGTCGCAAAATACCGGAGTAAGGTCATTTCTCACAATCGCATGTGTGGTCGATGCAAACGAAAACGGCGTTGTAATCACCTGTCCGGTCAGACCAAACGCCTGCAGCGCGAGCTCCAGCGCCATATGTCCATTACAAAAAAGCGAGATTTTCTCCACGTTCAAATATTTTGATAAATGTTTCTGCAGCAATTGATGCTTGCTTCCCATATTGGTCAGCCACACCGTATCCCATAGATCCTGTATTTCTTTCATATATTCTGTAAAATCCGGCATTGATGACTTTGTTACCCGAACCTCCATACCAACCTTCATCGTTTTAGCTTCTGTATGATCTTTCGCAAAATCCCTCTCGGAAGAAACAACAGATAACTCCACTGCCTGACTCCCGGATAGTGCAAAATCTTTCTTACATCCCGGCACGTCTCATAAGAATGGCGACGGCATGCCTGACATACTGCATTCGTAAAAAATATTTTTTTCATATAAGAAAACTGAATGGTCTTTCCCATGTATGTTTGCGTATATGCTTCCAGATCGCACGTCAAAACAAAATTATCATAATGGCTGTGGTCATTTCTCGTAAAATATCGTGACGTCGCATTCTCCCCCTTTTGTCCGTCAAATTGGCGATATGCGCCCATACACATATTCATTCTGTATAACGGGCCATTTAGTACGAGCGCAAGCTGCACCGTTCTATCCGAAATTATCGGATGAGCTTTGTAAATGATGTCATATTTTTCTCCGCTGCCCTGAAAGATATTCCGACACATTAACGTCCCCATCTGTCCGGCAAGATAAAACCCGCGATGGGTACGAATATCAAACTCCCGCTTTTTGCTGATCCATTCCAAAGACTGTCCGGGCATCCTTACACCATTCTCGTCAACCAGCATACATTCATGGGTACATCCGACATATTTTGTATGTTTTTTCAAAAAATCGATCTGTTTTTGCAGCTTATTGCAATCCGTCCAGTAATCGTCGCCTTCTAAAAAAGCAATATACTTTCCTCTCGCACGTTTCAGCAAATCATATAAGTTTGCGCTTGCTCCTATATTTTTTTCTCGGTGAATCATACGCATATGCAGCTGTGGATCTTGTTTCATATGCTCCAAAATCTCTTTTGTGTGATCCGTAGACGCATCATTGCCAACCAATATCTCAATCGGAACATTCACTTTCTGCTTCCATACGCTTTCAATCGACTGACGAATATATAACTCCTGATTGTAAGTAATGATTACAACACTGATGAGCGCTTCCAATGCCATTCCTCCAACTTTTGTCTTTTATTGTGCGTATTTTCTTTTGATCCATCGGATACCTTCCCAAAATATGACGAGCGCAAAAAAGGACAGATACACCGAAAGCATTCGAAACAAATCTACATTCGGATATTCAGACAGCTCTGCATGTTCCAGTAATAATCCATTTTGCTCCACTGTTTGTTCTGGCACTGCTATTTTCTTCCATTGGTCTTTTTTGAGCTTTCTTAAATCCAGCGTATTCCATCCCTTAAAAACATGGATGATTCTTTCCTGTGCTGCTTCATCCTCAGAATATCCTGTTATCCGCAGATCAAAAGAATACTTGTCAGATTCTACGATACAAAAGGATAAAAAGTTCTCTTCTATCTGACTGTTCTGACTGTTTTCCTGACCATCCTCCTGACTGTCCTCTTCCTCAAACGCAATCAGAATATCCCCATCACGATCGGAAATGTTCAGCGGTTTTTTATACATGATGGCGCTCTTTACATAAATCAGCGGATTGATTACCTGATTGACGCCCCAGGATGCCAGCAGATAGATGGATACGGCATATAGCATCCATTTGGCAGCGCCCTTTTTTTTAACGCTTCGTTTTGATATCTTCATTATATTTTAACAGCCCTTCCTCAACATCCCCATCGTAGGCAATCCTTCCATCTTTTAAATAAATAACCCTGTTGCAAAATTGCCGAATTAAAGATTCTGAATGGGATGCAAATATCACTGATTTTCCTTCACGAAACATTTCTATTACCTTTTGCCTTGATTTTTCCTGAAAACTTTTATCACCTACTGCAAGCGCTTCATCAATAATCAGGATCTCCGGTTTTGAATATACTGCCAATGCAAACCCCAGCCTTGCCGCCATCCCTGAGGAATACATCCGTATCGGCTGGTCAAAATACTCTCCCAAATCTACAAATCTGCAGATATCGTCTATCCTTCCATCAATTTCATTTTTAGACATTCCCATAACAGTGCCTTTATAATAAATATTTTTTCTGCCGGTATAATCCGGATGAAATCCTGCAGATAAATTAATCAAAGAACCAACCTTTCCATGAACTTCAATTTCGCCGCTCGTCGGATAGGTAATTCCGGCGATCAGCTTCATCAATGTAGATTTACCCGCGCCATTGACGCCAATCAATCCGACAATCTCGCCTTTTCCAGTCTCAAATGAGATATTCTGCAATACTTTTCGCTCATTTTGATATCCTTGTTTGGTCAGCAGCCATTGCAGAATATGAAAATCCTTTTTAAAAAAATAAAAATATTTAGACAGATTATTCACAACGATCATTTTTTCCATAACATTGTTTTTCTCCTGTTTCTTTCGCACTCTATACAAAATCAGCATAATATTTTTTCAGTCTGTCCTGAATATAACTGCCTGTCAGAAAAAGTATAAAAACACACGCCCAAAAATAGATCGTGTATCCAACTGCCTGTGTCGGTCCGGACACAAAAGCATCCCGAAATCCTTTAATCACATAAACCATAGGATTGATACGCAGCAGGATATTGATACTGAGCGATTTTACCCGTGAAAAATCCCATAAAATCGGCATTGTATAAATTAGTATTCGAAGGAACGCATCATATAATTGTCTGAAATCATCTGATACTGCTACCAAAGCGGCGATCGTCAGATTCATAGCGATGGACAGAATCAGCGCACACAGCACATAATAAGCAAACAAAAGCAGATGAAAATAGCGGATATATCCAAATGCCACTACAACCGCAAACAGCATGGCAAAAGAAAAAATACGTTTCAAAAAAATGCTTAGCACCTCAACCGCAGGCAATATAGGAACCGGAAACCGAATGCTTTGTACAATGCCTTTATTACTTCGAATCGCCATACTTCCCTGAGAAAGTACGTCATTGATAAAAAACCACGGAATCATCCCTGTCATCATATATACAATGCTGTTCATTCCCATCATCGTACCATTTCCTGCCATCAGCATACGAAACGCAATAAAAACAAGAATATAGATAATGTCATGAAAATAGGTCCAAAACATCCCAAGACTGGATCGGACTGTCTGCTTATCCATATTCATAAACGCCATTTTTACCAAAAGCCGGATGTGCCGCCCATGTTCCCGCAGAATATATCCCATGCTTTTTATCATCTGCTTCACCTTCCCTGCTTCTTTCCATACGGCAGTATCCCAAATAGTTTTTTCATAACTTTGACGACTGTTTCTTTTGTTCCGTATTGTTCTTTATAATACCTCACTTTGTACCAGCTGTTATTCCACCAAAACAGCGACAAAAACTTTTGCGGTGTATTCATCATTTGATGGAGCATTCGCCAATCACCTCTGTGAAAATACGCATCAGACAATTCCCCTTTCTTTTCCGCTTCTATAAAATCCTGTCTGAATCTTTGAACAAACTCCTGTCTGTATTCCTTTCCCATTCGATTGAGCGCAAATTGGTAATCATGAAACCTTTTCCATGAATAAATATTGATATATCGCTTTTTTAATTTTGGATGCTGTTCCAGAAATGAATACATAAATTCATACTCCCTGCAAATAGCAGATACCTTTTCACGATTATGAACAGAAGATTTCGGATTATCACTTCGATACATGTAAAACGGCTCATTTAAAAAATACACACGCTTTGCAAAACAAAAGCTCTGAAACCAAAATCCCAAATCCTGAAACGACGCGCCCTCTGATTCATGATGCCGGATATGATGCTTATTTAAAAACTCCCTTTTATAAATCCCTGTCCATGTATTCATAAGAAGCAGAAATACATCTGTATTTTCTTTCGGGTTCCATACTTTTCCGTACAAGCTTTTATTTTTTGACAAATGCCGATACTCCAGCTTTTTCTTATTTTTTTCTCCGTGAAATTGATAAAAATCCGCCTTGACCATATCCAGATCTAATTTTTCTGCAATTTGATATAAACGCTCATACATCGTTTTACGAATAAAATCATCCGGCTCTACGATACCAATATATTTACCTGCTGCCGTCTCCAAACCAACATTTACGGTATGTCCATATCCGGTATTCGTTTTGCTGATAATCTTTATACGACTGTCTTTTGTCTGATATTTTTTTAATAGTTCCAGTGAGTCATCGGTGGAACCATCATTGACACAAATGATCTCTATATCTCTTAACGTCTGCTGCACCAGGCTGTTCATACATTCTTCCAGATAGGCAGCTGCATTATAAACGGGAACAACGACTGACACTTTTATCATAATAACCGCCTTTTCCTCCACTTTTCATCCCATACCTTTGCCTTCTTATCCTTTCCATCATCACGGATGGTATCAAACCAACCATCAGCGGTTTTATGACACAACGATAATTTCCCTTAAGCAACCCAAGTAAACGAAACCCACGATACCTTACGATACATTCATGGATTCTGTATCGATATTTCCTCTTTTTATACGAATCTTTTTCTTCTCTGTAATTCAGCAATATTTCCTGAATATTATAACCTTTATATCCTGATGCATAAAAACGCATAAATAACTCATAATCTTCGGCACGCAATGCCCATTTTTTTTCAGAATAGCTTCCCAGAGCTTTCATTACATCCCGCCGGATCATAACTGCAGGATGGACAAAAGGCGATGTATTTAAAAACGATTCTTTCTTTGGCATTTCTTCCATCTGACGGATTCCCCATACGCCTTTACGCCCGATCATCCTTACACTGCATCCAACCATCGCATACTCCGGATGTGATTCCAAAAAAGCAATCTGTCTGGCAAACCGCTCTTTTTCACTGATATCATCTGCATCCATACGTGCAATATAACTTCCGCCGGCATGTCGCAAACAATAATTTAATGTTGCTGCAAGTCCGCGATTTTGCTCATTGCGAAGCAATAAAATTCTGGAATCCTTTCTGCAGTACTTTTTCAGCCATTGATAAAATCCCATCTCCGATCCGTCGTCACAAATAATGAACTCAAAATCACGAAACGTTTGATTTAAAATCGATTCAATCGCATATGCAACATGTTTCCTGTTATTTTCATTGTAGATTCCCATTAAAACGGAAATTACTGACATCCCTGCTCTCCCCTGCTTACCAGTCACGTTCCATATTCCGGTATATTTTTTTCATTCTTATCTGTACAACTGTCAGATCATAGCCTCTGACTTTTTCCTGATTATATTTTTTACAGTCCTCTCTCAGCTGTCTATGATCTAATAACGCTGTTAAGAGCTGGCAAAGCTGTTTTGGCTGTTTCAGTGAAAAAAGCTGTTGATCCGCAAGCAGCTCTTTGTTGCCTCTGATATTGGAAGCTGCACAGGGCATTCCTGCCGCCATCGCTTCGATTAAAGCGACCGGCATCCCTTCCTGCATCGATGGAAATACAAAAACATCAGCATTCCTATACATTTCTATGACATTCTCCTGAAACCCTGTCATGCGAACCTGCTCCCAGACGCCAAGCCGCTTTGCGCGATGTCTTAGCTTCTCTTTCATCGGCCCCTGTCCGCAGATCATATAATACACATCTTTTCTTCTAAGCGCCGCCAATGCATCCAGCACAAATAAATGATTTTTTCTTATGCTAAGTTCTCCTACCGACAGTAAAACAAAAGCTTCTTTTGGAATCTGATATTTCCTGCAAAATTCTTCTCTGCTGCAAACCTGTTGTTGTGCAAACCAACTCGTATCAACCCCAACTCCCGGAATATCATAGATCTTTCCTGCCTTAAGATGGTTCTTTGCAAATTTATAATCTTCTTGATTGACAGTAATCAATACATCCGTCCAATATGCCAGCAATGCCTCTGCAGAATAATAAAGCAGCCAGTTTTTCCATGGCGCTCCACGATAAAAATGAAACCCATGCGCCGTATAAATAACCGGAATTTTTCTAAAATGAGCAGCTACCCTTGCCAGCGCTCCGCCTGCAGGAGAATGACAATGTATCCAGGCAAAATGCTGCCTGCCGATAAGCTCCCATAATTGCCGATAGGCTTTCAAACATTTTCGCACATGATAGATATTTCTTGGACAATCGAATGCATGATACTTCACATTCATTTTTTGCAGCATTTCCTCAAGCTTTTTGATATCATTGGCGTCGCATGTATTTCCTTCTTTAAAATTACATGCCACATGAACCTTATATCCCATCTCCTGCAGCAACTGAATATTGGGTATATTAAACTGAGCTATCATAGAAGCTACCGATGCCAGAATAAGTACTTTTTTTTCTTTTGTTTTATTCATGCTTCATTCATAATCTCAGCTACAGATTTCATAATTCTTACATAGATAGCATAATTATCCGCTTGCCTGTTTTGCGGCTGTCTCCACATATCCACCAGATGAGCATCCGTCGGGTGTACAATGCCCCATAACAACTCGTCCGCATCTGTTCCTAATGCCGCACATATATTAACAAACGTATCCAGACTCATAATACGGGTTCCTCGCTCAATGTGCCCCAGAAATGACATACTAATGCCGCATTTTTTCGCCAGTTCATCCTGAGACCAGCCTTTTGCCTTTCGAACCTGCCGAATTCTCATTCCTACTTTAGAATAATCCAATTCTCGCATGGCCTTCCTCCATCCTGCTTATGAACTTTTTTCAGCTTTTAAAGATAACACTTTTTATATACAAATGTTATGTTCACTCCCCATATACATTTTCTTTTTTAATGGATAAATTATTGAATTAATAATGAATTTTTAAGAAATAAAATTTAAATAAAATTTATAAGATTTCTTGGATCCCGTATTTTGACCATTTTTCCAAGAATTATGAATATCACTTTCTTTATTATTTTTTTATGCAAAAAATATATACATTATCAAAAAATCAAGCAAAAAACAGACAATTTACACTATTTTTAACATAAGAGTTGAAAAAAAACGAGGAATGATATAAAATACTTCTAGATAACATTTGTATATAAATTGTTATCATTATATTCATCCGTCTATATTTATCTTATCTCTGCACAAGAATATCTAAACGATTGCCATTCACAGTCCATTTACCATATGTTAAAATAATATAACTGTTCCCCATCTTCACGAGCAGAAGGTTTTTTATGATAAACGACATGAAAATTTCATGGAATCGGATATGCAGTAGATTCTAACTAACTCATAGTTAAACACAGAATGCTTTTTCGAAAGTGCATGGCAAAACCCATTGTACCTGAGGTACAATGAGGGTTTTTGCCATGGTTTTTTCATTTCCTTTAAATATGAAATCTGGAAGTAATATCCCGTAATTTTTCTGCTGAATCTTTACAGTTTGTCGTCCGTTTAAATGTCTCTGCCGTTAATTTAACAACATTTGACGTCTTATCTGCAATATCCCCGACGCCCAGCTGTGCGCTGCTGACTGTATTGCTGATGCCCTCCATGGAGGCAGTAATCTGTGCAATCCCATGTCTTAGCTGGCTGACTTCATGATTCGTCTGATTCATAAACTCTTCCATATACTGTGCGGCTTCGCTGTATTCGCTGCTGGACTGCATAAAGCCGGAATAATCATCCATTACTTTTGTCTCCAGAAATTCTAATGTGTCTCTCAGACACTTTGTCAACGTCCCAATTGACAAATTCACTTCGTTTACAATCGTTACAATATTGGCGCTTGTATCTGTAGACTCGGCAGCCAGTTTCGCAATCTCGCTGGCTACTACCGCAAAGCCTTTGCCCTGTTCTCCTGCCCTTGCTGCCTCAATAGAAGCATTTAAAGACAATAACGTCGTCTGCTCTGCCATTTCTGAAATAGCGCCTGCAAGACTATTGATCTTATGTACTTCTTTTGCTTTCTCAATCGCATCGTTGGAAGTTTCACGAATCGTACCATACAAATCAAGCGTTTCCTGTCTTGCTTTTGTCGTACGCTCGGAAATCTGCACCGTTTTATTTTTCAGATCGGTCGTAAGCCCGGTTCCGTCTTTAATTTTATCTGCTACAATTACGACGCTTTCATTCATATTTTGTATATTATGATTCACCTCGCTCGTCGCCTGAGACGTTTCCTGCATACTTGCCGCGAGAGCTTCATTCGTAGATGAGTTGTTGGCGGAAGCTTCGTTCACCTGATCTGAAATATCGTATAACATATTTGCATCTGTTACCAGCTTCTCGGAAATGTCATCCAATTCTGAAACAATTTCCGTCAATTGCTGCTTCATATTCGTAACCGCATTTCCCATAACTCCGATTTCATCATTTGTCTTCGGTATTTTCTGTCCATCGTGCAGATTCAATGCGGAAATATCATTGATGACCGTCGTCAATGCAGAAACCGGCTTCGTAATTCTGGCAGTAATTACAATGCCGATAAAAAGCGCGATGACAAGCAATATCGCGCCGACTGCCAGCGTATACATACTGATCGTCAGAACCGGTTTGAGCACGTCTGCTTCGTCTGCCTGCACCACAACCACCCAATCGTTCACCGTACACATAAACGCAACGTAAACTGCCTTTCCATCTACGTCACTTCTTCTGACATCTGCTGTCGTCATAATTCCCTGCTTTAGTTTTTCTGTCACCTCTTCAATCACCGGATTGTCCGCCAGTTTTGTACCGATCTTTTCCGCATCCTGATGATACAGGTATACGCCATCCGTATCAACGAGATATGCGTGGCTGGAATCCATCGTGCCAATGCCTACGCTGTATAAAATATACTCCAGACTGACTTCCAGATGATTTCTTTCACTATCCCCATAAAAACTCTCATACAAAGTGCCGGAAGCAGATACACATGTATCATATAAATAACTTTTACACAAGTCCACAATATTTTTCCGGTTAATCACATAACTGATTACCAGTATCCCCATAATGAGCAGTATAGATGTGGACGCAATCAATAATGCGATTTTAGAACGTATTGATCTTACTTTCATCCCTTGCCTCCCCTATTGTGCTGCTTTCTCTAAAGCCCATTCCTCTTTTACGCCTGCTACTACCTCGTCCCATCCGCATTCGCCATTGACATAGCTTAACAGGCTGGCGCCAAACTTGTCCTTAAACTTCTGACTTGGAAAGGTGGAAAAAATCCAGTTTACAGAGGTTGTCGAAGCATCTTCCATATCTTGCGTCACCTCTCTTGCCAGCGGATTATTCGGGCGTTCTGCCTCAGAAAATGTCTGAAACGGAGCAATAAAGCTCAGCTGATTGGTAACATAATCTTTTCCGGTATCCGAACTGTAGACCCATTTCATAAATTCAACAGCCGCCTCCTGCTCTTCTTTGGGCGCTGTGGCGTTCACACAAAGATAATTTCCGGTGCCAATACAAAGCCCCTGGCTTTCCTCACCCTCAATACCCATATAAATCGGCATATATTTTACATCATCTTCTGACACTTTATTTCCTTCGACCTCAGCAATCTGGCTCCATGCCCAATTGCCGTTTTGCACCATCGCTGCCCGTCCCAATGCAAAGTCTTCCATCGAATCCTTTACGGTCTTAGCCGCGAGCTCTGATGGCTGTGCACAGGAATTTTGAACATAAAGGTCAAATATATTTTTATAGTTATCCGCATACGTAAAGTCCAGGATATCGCTGTCTGCAACATTTTTATCCAAAAATTCATAAAATATGGAAACATTTGCCAGATGTGTCTGCCAGCGCCAGTCTTCTCCGGAACTGAATGAAGTAGATGCAAACACACCTTCAATGCCAAGTTCCTCTTTATGCAGCGTCATATCTTCTACCACTGCTTTTAATTTTTCATAATTATTTACCTCATCCATACCGGAAAACGGTACCGCTTTGGTTGGAAGAGAAAAATATTTCTTCATAATTGCATCGTTGTATATAATTCCATAGCCTTCTACCACATACGGGATACCATAAATTCCATTTCCACTTTTGACTGCGATATCCTGGTCCAGCTGCCACGTATATAATTCTGTTTCGCTTAAATCCATACAATAATTTTTCCAATTCTCATATCCGATTGGCCCATTAATATGAAACAACGTCGGCGCATCTTTTTTTGCAAGCTCCGCTTTCAGCCTCTGCTCATAGTTTCCATTTGCGACAGTCAGCACTTTGACCTCCACACCTGTCTCAGCTTCATAATCTTTTGCAAGTTCCCGCCAGACAGACGCCACTTCCGGCTTAAAATTCAAATAATAAACTGACGTTTGTTCCTGACCGGCTCCGCAGCCTCCCGCGAATATGCAGGCTGACAACACCGCTGCTGTGATATGTTTCATTTTTATCATACCTCAATACTTCCTCCTGTCATTGACATGTCCATTTCTGTCGATTCTTTTTATCCAATTTTGCAACAGCTGTCCCGTTCGATCAAACCATGCGGCACAATAATTTTCGTTGCCAGAAGATCCGGGTTTTCAATATGGTTAATTATCTGTGAAGCCGCCTCAATCCCCAGCTGAAACGAATTCACATCCACAGATGTCAGCTGCGGGGACGTCAGTCTGGCAAACAGTGAATTATTAAAAGAAACAATCGAAAGATCTTTTGGAATCGACAGGCCCATCCGTATACAAACGCGTTCCAGCGCTACCGCTAAAATATCATCACTAACGACAACAGCTGTCGGACGGTCCGGCTGTTCTAATAAACTGCGGATCTGTGCCGCATCCTTTTCAGGAACGCAGCTGACTTCGACACAATATTGCGGAACTACCGGCAGCTCATGACGCAGCAGCGTCAACTGATAGCCGGACTTTCGGTCTGCGGAAAAGAAAAACAGGCTTTCATTTCCAACATAAGCAATTTTGCGATGTCCAAGGCTGTACAAATATTCCGCCGCTTCCTGTCCTGCCAAAAGATTATCGTTATCTACAATAATTGTCTGATTTGCGGAAAGCTGTGATTTGCCGATCAACACATATAACAGCCCTTCTTCACAAAGATAGTCTACAATCACATCTTCTTTTCTGGAATAAAGCACTATAAAACCATCTACCAGACTCCCCGCACCCATTGTATGGACGGCGCCCAGTATTTCAGCTTCGTCCTGTCCGGTAATCACCGTACTGATATACTGTCTCTTATTGCAAAACTGACTGATCCCGCGGATTGTTTCCAAATAAAATGAATTTTCATATGCCTCCCGATAAGACGGCGGCAGTATAATTCCGATCGTCTTAGAATTTGCACCGGATGCACTGTCAGAAGAAAAGTTCGGCTCATAGCCCAGCTGCAGCATCACACGGCGTACTTTTTCCTTCGTTTCAGCGCTGATAGACGGATGATCCTTGCATGTCCTTGATACTGTGGACGGCGATACGCCTGCCAGCGCAGCAACATCTTTGATCGTTACAGCCATAAAAATCACTCCCCTTTTATACATATACTGACATTTATTTTAGAAGATTGCACAAAAAAAGTCAATCATTTTATGCAATATCAGTGCAAAAATATGATTAAATAGCGCAACTAACACGCAATTTTTAATAAAAGTAAATAAAACCAATTCTAATATAAGCTTTACACTGCCTGTCTGTTCCGATATAATAACATATATGTTTTTGTATTCAGGAAGGATCGTTGGAAAGGTGGTGAAAACAAGTATGAAGTGCAAAGAATTTGAAGCTTTTTCATTAGCTCTGATTTTCTGAGGAAAAAAATAACATGGTTGAAACGAACGGGTGAACGATTATGAAAAAAGACATTTCCACGCTTCCGCTGATCGAAGCTTTCCAAACCGATGATGAATGTCCGTTCTGCTATCTGGAACGTGCAGCAGAACAACATGCCATCTCTTTTATCTTAGGCTCTGCTTATATGGAAGATTATATTCGTGAAAAAACAGATGCTCTTGGTTTTTGCCGCCATCACTATAAAATGATGTATGATTACGGCAACCGCCTTGGAAGCGCACTTATTTTAAGTACGCATTTAAAAAAATTAAATACGGAACTGGAACAGGAACTAAAGCGCTTTGTGCCTGGAAAATCCAATATTTTAAAGCGCATGAAACGGACTGAGACCGCACATTCGCAGGCGAAAACGCCTCTGGGCGCATGGCTTGACCAAAAAGAATGTTCCTGTTATGTATGCGATCATTTTAACCAGATTTACAATCGGTATCTGGATACCTTTTTTGATTTGTACCGTAAGAACAAAGACTTTCGTGAATCTTTTACTAACAGCAAAGGATTTTGTCTGCCGCATTTTCGTGATTTAATCGAATGCGCTGAAGATAAATTATCCGATACGGAAAAACAGGATTTTTATCCAAAAGCATCTGCGTTGATGTTGGAACATATGCAGCGCCTCCAGAGTGAAGTATCGTGGTTTGTAGATAAAAACGATTACCGCAACAAAGACAAAGACTGGGGCAATTCCGCTGACAGCGTGCAGCGCGCCATGCAAAAATGCGGCGGCGGTTATCCTGCTGATCCGGTATTTGAACAGGATCCATAAACGGTTACTGTTCTAAAAATCCCAAATATTCATCAAACAGGTTAAACAGCATATCTCCCGAACAGACCGGTATTTCTGCTGTGGAATGTTCCATCTGTACATATGTATACAAATCAGATGCTTTTGTCAGCACCAGGGCCGGAATCACATCATAGTCCGGTCCTGCCAACACCTCAATATATTCACAGTATTTTGCTGCCTGACTGATTTCTGCCGGATCGATCTTATCTTTCATCTTAAATTCCAAAGAAAAGATATAACCATCCGCAATGACCAGGACATCCGCATAGATTCGGATATATCTTGCGCGCTTGATACGCAGCTCAAATGCAATCTCCCAGTTCGAAAGATCGACATCCGAAAGATCACAAAACAACTGACGCATCGTTTCATACGCGTCCAGAAACGAATGAAACAATCCCCTTGTATTGTTTAAATTTCTTCCGATTCTCATACAGCCCTGCTTTAATTCTTCCAGCCATTGCATTTTTTCTGTCTCTAAAAACTCCCAAACCATACCGTAATACCCGCAGAAATCCCCAAGCCCCCTGTGCGGCACGCTTTGCCGAATAAGTCCATGCCAGCGGAAACTGCTGTCTTTGTAGCAAAGCTCCCTCATATAAGGCGATCCGTACAAATATTGATTGATGACCGACCGCTCTTTATGAAGCTCTGCCGCAATTTCCCGCGCAAGCATACCGTCATTTTTACATATACATGAATAAATATCTCTTTCTATCAGATCCATAACCATCTTCCTGCCTTATCCACATTCTCTAAAATTGAAAATAAATAAACTGCCCTGCGTCAAATCCGGGTCCATAGACTCCAAACAAAAAAATAAACGTAAATAAGAAAGCAGCCGTAAGCCAGCGAAACCAGGCACACTGTTTGATTAAAAACAAATCCAGGGATTCTTTTTTCTGATATTTCATTAAACTGACTACAAATAAAATCAACAGGGAGACGAGCAGCATATTCATCTCCACCCGCTCTAAACCAAGCTCATACAAAGAACCATCTGTAAGCGCATACCAGTCCGGTTTTGTAAAAATACGTCCAATATAGCTGCATGCCTGCGTCATAGACTCTGCCCGGAAAAAAATCCATGCAAACGTCGTCATAACGAACGTTGCCGCTATCTGTCCAAACCGAAAACTGAAAGACGAGCATTTTGTATGCGTCCTTGCATAAATACTGTCTCTGTATTTCCTTGTTTCTGCCGCAAGGATCTGAAACACCCCGTGGATTCCTCCCCAAACAACAAAATGCCAGCTTGCCCCATGCCACAATCCGCTGACCAGAAATGTAATCAAAATATTCCAATGTCTGCGCAGTCTGCTGCATCGATTGCCGCCAAGAGGAATATACAGATAGTCTTTGAACCACGTACTGAGCGAAATGTGCCATCTGCGCCAAAATTCGCGAATACTTCCGGCAAAATACGGCGTATCAAAATTTTCCATCAGTGTAAATCCCATGACTTTCGCAGCTCCGATTGCAATCGTTGAATAACCGGCAAAATCACAGTATATTTGAATGGAAAACGCCGCAGCAGCTAATACAAGCTCTACCGTACCATAAAAATACCAGGCATCATACACCGTGTTTACCAAAATTGCAAGCCGGTCTGCGATGACCATTTTCTGAAAATAGCCCCATAACATCATCCGCAGCCCGCTGGCAATCCGATCATAATCCAATAGTTGTTTCCATGAAATCCGGTCTGTATGCGCAACCTGAAGCAGTAAATTTTTGGAACGTTCAATCGGCCCTGCAACCAGCTGTGGAAAAAAGGAAACAAAAAGCGCATATTTGAATATATTTTTTTCCGGTTCTATATCGTTTCTATATACATCGACGGTATAACCAAGCGCCTGAAACGTATAAAATGAAATTCCAACAGGAAGCACAAAATCAAACGGCCGTTCCATTGCTGCAAAACCCATTTTTGTGAGAAAAAAATTTACATTGCCTAAAGCGAAATCAAAATATTTAAAAAATGCCAGAATACTTAAATTTACAAAAAAACTAACCGCTACAATCCACTTTTTCATGGCGGTCCCGGTTTCATTTTTTTGACAGATTCCCAGCAGCAGTCCGCTGACCCAGGTAACCAACGTAGAAAATGCAATTAAAACCGCATACTTTGCATTCCAGCTCATGTAAAAATAATAACTGGACGCCAAAAGCCAAAGATACCTCATTTTTTTTGGCGCTACAAAATAAACTCCCACTACAATTGGAAAAAATAATAAAAAATGAAACGAATTGAACAGCATTGATTCTCCCTGCTTTCTGCACATGTTTATTTCAAAGATCAGCAGCTTTAATAAGTCGAGCTGATTTCCGTAATGATATAAACAATTTTTTCCAATCTTTCAAAAAATATACATCACAAGCCAGATAAGCCCAACTATCCAACATCCTTTTATTTTACCGCAAACCGCTTTTTCCAATATCCTTTTATTTTACCGCAAACCGCTTTTTCCAATTCTCATAACTATATTGGCGCAAAACTTCTTTCTCGTAAGGACGGAACGGCTTTTTTATAAATGCAAGCAAATCTTTACCGTCTGTTTGCTTGCTATCCATGATAAAAATATTATTTTCATCATAAAAATCATACGTTGCAATATCTTTGTTAAAAGTAATGAGTTTTTTCCCAAAAAATATTGCTTCCATCACGCGCATAGACAACGCCGTCTGTCCGGCTTGATTCAGATCCAGCAAAATGCCGCATTTTGATAATCGGCTGCAATATTCCTTATATGAAATCATCTGATCTGCGAGTATGTCCGCAATCTTATTTTTGTATTTCCTGCAATGAGATTCACTGAAAACAGTAATATCACAACAGATTCCAAAAGCCTCCAGCTGTTTTTTCAGACGCAGCAAATACGGTCCCCGGCCTTTATCCAACCCAAAGAAAAACAGCTTTTCCGGCTCTTTTACAACCTTCTTTGGTTGGATATCCTGCGGCACATAAAAAATACTCTGATACAAAAATCCATACTTTTGACAGTCATTTTTGTCTGTCGCATAAATGTTTTGCTTGAATGCAAACTTTTGATAACCTTTACCGGAGGATTTCATAATATTCCAATAAAAAAGACAGATTTTACAAGACGGATTGATGCGGTGAATATAATGCTCAATTCCCGGCACATATCCAAAGTCAAATAAAATCACCTGTTTGGCTGTGCGGACATACTTTTTCCATGATCCGAACAATACCGGAAAACAAAGAAACGGAAAGCGGCAGACAATCAAATAAAGCCAAAAACGCAAACGTTTATTTGCAACTCCAAACGGCGCATAAACAATCCCTTTCATTTGCGGAAAAAAATACCGCTCCGGTTCCTGAAATAACAAAATCGTGTCCTGTTTCAACGAATCACCTCTTCCCTGTAAAACCATTCATAAAAAAATGGCAGACAAGCATTTGTCTGCCATTTTTCACTCACATAGTCATAGGTATCTATCCGAATAATCAAACAATTATCCTTATTCATTTAATACAAACTGCCCAACCAGTTCATCCAATGTAGCTGCTTGTGCCGACAGCTGCTCGCTCGTTGCAGAAGATTCCTGGGCCGCTGCAGAGTTGTTTTGTACAACCTCTGAAATCTGACTGATTCCCTGCTCCGCCTGCCGCATCGTTTCTGCCTGCGTAATTACCATGACGCTGAGATTCTTAGAAGACTCCGCAATCTGTTTAATCCCACTGACAACATTATCTATAGATCCGGATGCCCGTTCTACTGCGCGGCTGCCTTCTGCAATCTCTTTCATGGAGCTTTCGATCAGTTCTCTTGTATCTACTGCAGCTTTTGCACTCTGCTCTGCCAGCTGCCGGATTTCTTCTGCTACAACAGAAAATCCCCGTCCTGCTTCCCCTGCTCTTGCTGCCTCAATGGAGGCATTTAATGACAACAGATTTGTCTGTGATGCAATAGACTCAATTTCAGATATAATATTTCCAATCTTTGCAGATGATTCACTGATTTTTTCCATTGCCGTAACCATCGTATGCATTTCATCACGGGTATGGTCAGCCTCATTTGCATAGTTTTCTGCCTGTTTATAAGATTCCTCAGCGCTCTGCGCACTCTTTTCCATCGTTTCCGAAATATCTATAATCGTCGCCTGCAGCTCCTCTACGGCGCCTGCCTGTTCTGTCGCTCCTTCTGCCAGACTTTGTGCAGATTCCGCCAAATTAATAGACCCTCCGGACACCTGGCTGGAAGCTTCTCCAATGGAACGAATCGTATCGGACATCTGGTTGCGCAGGCCGCGCATGGATTCAATCAGCTTTGAGAAGTCCTTTGTATATCTGTCCTGTACTTTTGACTGTACAGCATAATTTTTGCCTTCCATCTCGCCAAGCACATCTCCGATATCATTAATAATGACATTCAAAGCCCCGGCCATTTCCGCTGCGTCATTAACCATTTCCGCAACTTCGTCATGTGAATCCGACTCCGGGAACGGAGAAGTCAGATCGCCGCTGGCAAACAGCTTCAACCGATCTCCAAGGTTTTTTAACGGATTGGAAATCCCCCGCGCGATACGTCTTCCAATACGCACAGACGCCAAAACTGCAACAATTATAACAGCAACAATTACGATCATCAATATGACACTCAAAATTGTTAATGTTGTGGATAGCTTCTGCCCTTCGGATACCTTTACTTCCAAAAGGTCATCCAGCTTTTCATAAATACTTTTATACACAGCCGCCAGCTCATTGATTGCAATATCCTGTGCCTGCTTACACAATTCTCTGTCCGTTGTGGCTCCCAGCTCTATAATCTGCGTATCTAACGGCCAATACACTTCCAGCTCTGCCTTTATCTCATCATATGTCTGTCGACCGGCTTCCGACACGATTGTCTTTTCTACTTCCGCAAAGTTCTGCTCAAATGCGGCAATTGCATCTTTGTGCTGCTGCAATACCGTTTCAATCGCATCCTGATCGTCATATCCAATTGTCGCACGCAGCGAAGACCTGACATCAGCAAATTCAAACATCGCCTTGCCGATATCGCCCTGCGCAAAACCAAAGTTTGTAAGTGCATAAGAATATCTGTTTGCTACTACAACAAGCGCAATCAGTCCTAAAACCGCTGAAATTGCTGTAATTAATGATACCATAAGAAAAGATTTCGTAAGCTTTTTCTCGATCTTTTCATCTTTAAACATAAATAGCTCTCCTCCTCATTTACTGTTATTCCTTTGTATCATTTTGGGTACAGAGTTATTCATACGACCCCCTTCTTACATACTTTTTCCCTTTTTGCACTTATACAGATTCCTATATTTATCCCTGTTACCCTAAAAGTGCCAGCTATTTGTATTATAGCTCTTTTATTGCATGTTTACAAGCAGAAAAATGACCATTTTTTTAATCTGTTTATCAAGATGTGACATTCTTTAATTATTTTTTTCTTTTTGGCCTCTCGGACGCTGGGAGAGGGGATTTGCCCGGCCTGCCTTTGTCCGTACCCGATAAAACGGGGCATGCTATTCCAGAATGTAAGAAGCTCTAAGCATTCTGCATTTAAGCTATGGCACCGGACGGTCGCGTCACCTAGTTCGCCCTGGCTAAACGCCAGCAGCTAAAGGCGCCGCTTGGCTTCGCCCCTGACTTTCCAGCAGAACGCTAAGAGCTTCTAACATTCTTCCAAAGCCACAGGCAGACCGGGCAAATCCCCTCTCCCAGCTGGTTTTGAAAAATGCAAGATAATATCAGATTTCTTATAAACAACGTTCACATAAGAACAGTTTTGCATTAGTAGTTATTTGCATTTGAAACTGTCACGAATTATCTTAAAAAAGTTATTAGTTCAGATAATCCATTAAACTGTTACTAAGAAGGTTCTTAAGGCAGTATTCACGTAGAAAAAGAAAAAATAATACAAGCTGTTTCTATGCAGTTCTTTCATAAGACTTTCTGAAAAAGTATGTTGTTTTTAGTGTAAAGCTTGCAAAAAACAGCCGGGAGAGGGGCGCTGTCCGGTCTGCTTGTGACGTTGGAAGAATGTTAGAAGCTCTTAGTATTCTGCTCGTTAAATCAGGGGCGAAGCCAAGCGGCGCCTTTAGCTGCTGGCGTTTAGCCAGGGCGAACTAGGTGCCGCGACCGTCCGGTGCCATAGCTTAAATGCAGAGTGCTTAGAGCTTCTTACATTCTGGAACAGGAACAAGCAGACCGGACAGCGCCCCTCTCCCGGCGTCCGGGAATCCACAAAAAAGCAACACATTATCAAAAACTGTTTCATTTAATAGAATAGAATTACCTGCATATTTTTTCTTTCGGCAGCCATTTACACAACACTTTAGACACATCCTCCATTTCAATCGGTTTCGACGCAAAATCATTCATGCCGGCTGCAAAAAATTCTTCCCGGACGCCTTGTACCGCATCTGCTGTCAGCGCGATAACCGGGAGATTTTTATAATATTCGCCCTCCAGACTGCGGATCCTTTTTGTAGCTTCTACACCGTCCATGACCGGCATAAAATGATCCATAAATACAAGGTCATAAGTCTGTTTTTGTACCATATCCAAAGCTTCCTGACCGTTAGACGCCAGATCTATGTGCATCTCAAAAGGCTCCAGCAGCGCTTTGGCTACTTCCTGATTGATTTCATTGTCGTCAACAAGCAAAACGTGCGCCTGCTGTGCCGTAAATGTAAATACTTCGTCTTTCTCTTCTTCCTCCGGCTGTTGTTTTACCTCTGCAAAGCAGCCAATCGTTTCTTCGCTTTCGATCCCTGTCCATAAGGAGAAATAAAAATTACTGCCCTTTCCATATTCACTGTCTACTTTCAGCTCTCCGCCCATCATTTCCACCAGCTGCCTTGATATGGCAAGTCCGAGTCCGGTGCCTTCCTTGCCCTGGTTCTTTTTGATGTCTACCTGCGTAAACGCGTCAAACAGACGCTTTAAGTCTTCTTTATGGATTCCTTGTCCGGTATCTTTTACAGACACGTACAGCTGTACCTTGTCTGTTTCCTTCTTTTGTATTTTTACAGTTACGGTTACAGAACCTTCTTCGGTAAATTTTACCGCGTTGTTCATAATATTAATAATAACCTGGCGGATACGCAAGCCGTCTCCGTACAAAAGCCTTGGAATCGTTTCGTCAATATCCATAACAAGCGCTACGCCTTTATCTCCGATTCTGGTTGTTCCGATAACCTGAATGTCCCGAAGCATCTGTGCAATATCAAAGGTGTCTTCGGATATTTCAAATTTACCGGCTTCGATCTTGGAAAAGTCCAGCAAATCGTTAATCAGTTTTAGCAATGCATTTCCGGAGCTTTGGATATTTAATAAATACTTTTCATCCTCCGGTTCCCATTTTTTGCGCAGCAGCACTTCGGTCAGCCCTACGATTGCATTCATAGGCGTACGGATCTCATGAGACATATTTGACACAAACGCCGATTTGGCCTGGTTTGCAGACTCCGCCTGATCTTTTAATTCCTTCATAATCTCAGCCTGCTCTTTGACGCGCTCCGTATAATGATAGCTGTCTGTAATATCTGTCAGCACATACATTCTGCCATAATAGGTATTTTCTTTTTCTATCATATAGCTGCTGACAGCATATATATATCGTTCTCTGACCAGTTTCTTCTTATCCAAAATGCAGGTATCCATATCTTCTAATATTTTTTCAGACTTTCCTAAGGAAATACCTTTGTAAATCTGCTCTGCCGTCTGATTAAAATATAAGACATTTTCATCAATATCAACTACTACAATCCCCTCTGCCAATGCATCCATCGCCAGTTCCTTAGCGAGCGTAAGCGTATCAAAAATCCCCCCGTGAAAAATCAAAACACTTAACAACACAGAATCAATCAGACAGGCAAGCAATGTTATATCATACCCTTTTGTAATACCGCTTAAAAATATGAGAAATCCTGCCATTGCAATCAAGACCATTAAAATCAGGTACAAAAACTGCTTTTTTTCTACTTCCTTCGTCGTCTTTATGTAGCGTGACAGGCATACGGCAATCATAATCAACGCATATAAAAGCATCAGCACACTATGCAGAATATAAAAAACGCCATGCCCCAGTTCAAGATGCGGGAAAAAACCATCCTGAGAAAACTGAATGTTGCTGTAAAACAGCGTATGCTTATCACACGTTAACACAAGCAGCACAACCGCTGCATGAACGCAAACCAATACCGTTTCCAACCGCTGAGGAATTTTTACCTTACAGGTATGCATAACAAACAAAAACTGGCACAATACAATAAACGGTTTGCCAAGATAAGAAAACCGGACAGCCATCAGCGCCTCTCTTAGCGTTACTGCCTGAAGTTCCAAAAGATATCCCGCAAAGTTTGTGCACAGAGCAATCAGCAGAAATAAAAGATAATACTGCTGCTTCGACGGTTTGCGGCCTACGACATAAAATGCCTCTACCATCAGCAAAATGATTCCAACGTATTGTATGAAGATAAAAAATGTATGCATAATCTTCCCCTTTTGCATAAAGTTCTGTCAGAGTTCACGTTCCACTCTTTCGTTAAATTCTTCTATCGGCATTGGTTTTGCAAAATAAAACCCCTGGATCATATCACAGCCCTGCTCAGCTAAAAACTCCACTTGTTCTTTTCTTTCAATGCCCTCAGCTACGATTTTCATATGCAAAGCTTTTGCAAGGCGAATCGTTTCCTTTACTACAATCTCCCCACGCTGCTTTGCACCGTCTCCCCGGAAAAAGTCCATATCTAATTTCAGCACATCTATCGGAAGATCTTTTAAGGAATTTAACGACGAATATCCCGCTCCAAAATCATCCATCGATATATGAAACCCATACATTTTCAGCTCTTTTAATATTTTCTGCAAAAGATCTTTATTTCCAAAAAACGCGCTTTCCGTCAGTTCCAGTTCAATCGCTGCATGATCCGCTCCATAGCTGTCTACCAAATGACAAATATGTTCCGCCAAATCTTCTTTTACAAAATTCACGCGAGAAATGTTCACGGATATCGGCACCTGCCTGCGGCCTTGTATTTTCCATTCAGACTGCAGCTTTGCAACTGCCAGTATCATATAATCATCAAGCTTTGTAATAAAGCCGTTTTCTTCAAATATTGGAATAAAACGGTTTGGCGGTATCATTCCGTCCGTAGGCGATATCCAGCGCACAAGCGCCTCCGCACCTACGATCTTTTCTGTCACAGGATGATATTTCGGCTGCAGATACAGCTGGAATTCTTCGTTTAACAATGCCGCTTCCATTGTTTCTTCCACTTTATTTTTCCAAATCTGTTCCTGCAAAATCTGCTGATCGAATATTTTAATATATTCTCCTTCTTTTCCACGCATCGTTCCTCTTGCCGCACTGGCAAAATGATAGATTTGGTCAATATCAATCTGTCTGCGCTGCATACGTTTCCAGTTGGCTGCCGGACGCAGCAAATAAATGCCTGCACAAAAGGACATCATTTTATCTTTTTTCACTCCGGTCAGCTCCACCAGCATTTTCTTTAAACGCTTTTCACACTGCTGCGGTGAAGCGCAGCGCAGCAAAAGCCCAAAATCTGCTTTTGCGAATCTGGCAAATGTCTCTCCTCTACCGATGCTGATCTTTAAAAATCCATCAATCTTTTTTAGCAGCTCTTCGCCTTCTTTACTCCCATAGCAGGCACAATAATCCTGATAACGAATCATATGAAGATTGACGATCGCATAGGTATGTTTCGTATTCCACAACTGGCAAAGTATCTTTTTGCTGCGCTCCAGAAAATAGCTCCAGTTTTTCCCTCCGGTTACCGGATCCTGATACAGCAGATGGACCATACGTTTTTGCATCGCAACAGATGATACGACATTCATAAACAGCAGCAGCGTCGGAATCGCCAAAAGCAATAATTCTACCAGAATCGCCACATTCATATAAAACACATTTTTTTGAAAAATCGTAACAGAATCTCTATAGTATAAGCGATACCCCGGCAAACGGATCGGAACTTCCACCCAGTAATTGGTATGAAACAGCGGTTCCTCCAGCCAACGAGGATCTTCAAAATTGCTGTGTTCCAGTGCATTCAAACTGCGCTTTAAAAGCTCCCGATATGTAATCAAAAGCTTCTGTTCCCCATTTGCCTGTGTTGGATCAAGCTCCGGTACAACCCGATAAGATTCAAATATCGTTATATTCTCCACACGTTTAAAATCCGGTACATGATTTCGAAAAGACCGCAAAATCTGATAGTTTTCATCTGTGATACAAACGTCGTTCTCTTCCTGCATATATTCTTCCAAAGAAGATACTGCGTCAGACAGATTGTTTTTTTGCATCCGAAACTCAATCATCCGTCCCAGATTCGCAGCATCTTCCTGAATATCCGCAATCTTTTCATCGATCAAAAATCCCTGAAAAGCGGTTACAAATAAAATTACCAATCCTACGCAGCTTCCCAGAAATATAATAAATAATAAAGCAGAAGGCCAAATACTTTTTTTATAGCATTTCTTCATTTTTTGTTTGTTCTGCCTGCCCATGCCAGCCTCCCTATAAACCGCTAATGACTGTCTAAACAGACAGCCATTCTTTTAATCTAACTCATCCATCTTATGAAACTCTTTCCTGCTGCGTCTGGCCGGAAGACGCCACATTCCCGGCGCAAACAATACGAGTACCGGAAACAGCTCCAGGCGCCCGACCAGCATATCGAACATCAGTATCAATTTAGAAAACACGCTGAATCCGCCAAAATTGCCGGTAGGTCCTACTGCTCCAAGTCCCGGGCCGATATTATTCATCGTAGCCAGTACCGCCGTAAAATTTGTTGTCATATCAAAGTTATCGATACTGACAAGCAGCACAGATCCAAGTACGATAAATACATACACGGTCATATAGCACAACGCTGTCTTTACGACGTTATCCGGCACCCTTCTGCCGTTCATATGTACCTGCTGCACACTTCTAGGATGCATCATATTTAACATCTCATTTTTTGCCGCCCGCGCGACAATCATCAGCCTGGATACTTTAAAACCGCCCCCGGTACTGCCCGCACAGGCTCCCATAAACATCAAAAGGACAAGAATCGTCCTGGACAATTCCGGCCAAAGATTAAAATCTGCCGTTGCAAACCCTGTACTGCTTACCAAAGTAGCTACCTGAAACAATGCCGTATGGAAAGCTTGCGGCAGACTGTGAAATCCATCACAAATATTTAACGCGATCACCGCTGCAGATGCAAATACAATGACCAAAAACCACTTTACTTCCGAATTTTGCAAAAACGCTTCTTTCGGCCTGCGGATTAACAGCAGGTAATAGGTATTAAAGTTCAGTGCACATAAGATCATAAACACAATAATAATGACCTGTACTGCCCAGCTGTAAGAAGCAATACTCGAATTCAGCAGCGCAAAGCCGCCTGTTCCAACTGTTGAAAATGACAACGTAAGCGCCTCATATAATGATAAACCTGCCAGCATTAACAATACCACCTGCAGTATTGTAATGACAAGATATATTTTGTACAAAATAAGCGCAGTCTGCCTTACTTTTGGCACGAGCTTACCGACCGAAGGCCCCGGACTTTCCGCACGCATCAGATGCATATTAGAACTGCCGGAAAGCGGAAGAACTGCCATAAGAAACACAAGCACACCCATGCCTCCGCTCCAATGCGTAAAACAGCGCCAAAATGCAGTCGCACGTGACAGCTCTTCTACTGAAGACAGCACGCTTGCGCCTGTTGTCGTAAATCCGGATATTGTATCGAACAATGCATCAATATACGAAGCGTATTCTCCAGTCAGATACATTGGCGCAGCTCCCGCCATACTTAACACAATCCAGCTAAAGGTAACTGCTACAAATCCCTCTCTGGAATAAAATACCCTGCTTTTCAAATGCCTAAGGCGCAGCAGCAGACCGACAGCAAAACAAAGAACTGCTGTCAGAATATAATAAATTCCCGCCTGTTCTGCATAAAATACCGCCACTGCCGTCGGAGCAAGCAAAAAAACTCCTCCGCAGCATAAGACAGTTCCCAGTATGTATTGAATCACTGAAAAATTCATGACCATCCTCCTAATGAACTTTATTTCAGCGCATCTCGGATATCATGCAGTCCGGTCTGTGTAGTTATCAATATTACGGTATCCCCCACCCGAATGACCGACTGGCCTTTTGCAATCGTCGTCTTGCCTTTATGCGTAATGCATCCGATAATCATATTTTTCTTTAAATTTAAATCCGCCAGAGGAATTCCGACAATCGGAGACTGCTCATTAATGACAAACTCCAACGCCTCTACCCGGTTATCATTTAAACGATACATCGTCTCGATATTGCTGCCTAACGAATTTTTCATCGCCCGTACATACTGGATAATATTTACAGCCGTAATATATTTTGGATAGATAATACTGCCAAGCTCCAGTTTTTCAATAATATCATCATAAGAAACTCTGTGCACTCTCGTAATCAGTTTTGCTTTGGAAAGGCTTTTTGCAAATAACGTCAGCATAATATTTTCTTCGTCAAAATTTGTATTTGCAACAAACGTTTCCGTCTCCAGAAGCCCTTCTTCTAATAATACATCTTTTTCCGTAGCGTCTCCGCATATAATCATTGCTTTTGGCAGCATTTCATTCAGAAACTCACACCGGCTGCTGTCCCGTTCAATAATCTTTACTTTCAGCCCCATCTGCAACAGCTGTTTCGCCAGATATATCGAAGTTCTCCCGCCGCCAATAATCATAGCGTCTCTGGCCGCAGCCGTCTGCTTGCCCAGTTTTTTAAAAAACTCCATCATTTTCAGCTGTGTGCTTACAATCGTAATATCATCTTTTGCCTGCATCTGAAAGTTACCATCCGGTATAATCACCTGCTCCCCGCGCTCCACAATCGGAATCAGCACATCACACCGAAGCTTTCCGGGCAGTTCTTTCAGCATCATCCCACACAAAGGACTGTTCTCCTCAATCCGATAAACAACCAGCTCCACACGGCTTTTTGCAAACGTGTCTACTTTCTGTGCAAACGGAAATTTTAATGTTCGTGCCATTTCTCTGGCCGCTGCTAACTGCGGATTGATAATCATGGAAAGTCCAAGCTTTTCTTTAATAAAGGCAATTTCCTCACTGTATACCGGATTGCTCACCCGCGCGATCGTATTGCATCCGCCAGACTTTTTGGCAATCAGACAGCACAGCAGATTCAGTTCATCGGACCCTGTTACGGCTACGATCAGATCTGCCTGATCTACGCCGGCTTCTGACTGAATCTGAAAACTGGCGCCGTTTCCGACAATTCCAAGTGCGTCGCAGGAAACGGAAACACTTTCTACAAGCTGTCCTCTTGTATCAATAACTGTAATATCATGCCCTTCTGAGCTTAGCTGTTCTGCAAGCGCAGCGCCTACATTACCGCAGCCTACAATAATGATCTTCATAATTTTGTACTCCAATCAATTCCCAACTTAAAGTAATTCAAAATGCTCCAACGCATGATAAATGCCATGATCCCGCAAATCATCCGTTACATAAGCAGCTTTCTTTTTCGCCAGATCACTCGCGTTCCCCATTGCGATACTGCATCCTGCCGCCTCAAACATCGGCAGGTCATTGGCGCTGTCTCCAAATGCATAGGTATCTGCCGGGGAAATGCCCAGCTTCTCACATACTTTTAAAATACCTGTCCCTTTGGAACAGCCCTTTGGAACAATTTCCATCACCGGAATGTCATGGATTAACAGCTCATAATCGGGTGTCAGGTATTGTTTTAAAATCTCCATATCCGTATGCTCTGTCGCACAGGAAAACTTGCTCACTTCCCAGTCTTTTTCATTGCCTGTAATAGGCGCCAGATCACTGCCGATTTCTTTTCTCAGCCTTTCAATATATCTGTCTCCATGAAAATCCTCTGCATCTACATACAGTTTATATCGCCCTTCCATAATTACCTCAGCATGGTGTTCCTTTAAAAAATCAACCGTACGTTTTACTAAAGGATGATCCAATCTTTTATAAAAGACAACTTCATCGTGAAATTCGATCATTGTCCCACAACCACTGACAATCCCGTCAAAACCAATGTCCAAAATCGCAGGATTTCTTACATATGCACGACTTCTGCCGGTACACAAAAACGCAAAATTCCCTTTTTCCTGAAGCTTATGAATCCCTGTTATCGTACTTTGTGGTATAAAATTATTATGATCCAATATCGTTCCGTCAATATCAAAAAAAACCGCTTTTTTCATCTCTGTTAACTTTCCACCTGTTCCCAGGAACCGTAAACAAATGATTATTTGCGGTTCCTGCACTTTTTACATCCGTGAAATCTCAAGCATTTTATGTTTCAGCTGATTCTCCATATCTGTAAGCTCTGCCTCCGCCGCCCTGCGCTTTTCACGGCCTTCGCTCTGAATCTTCATAACCTCATCCAATGTCGTAATCAGTGTTTCATTTGTATGTTTTAACGTCTCTAAATCTACAATTCCACGCTCTGACTCTTTTGCGCTTTCAATCGTCGCCATTTTTAACGCATCCGCATTTTTTCTCAGCAATGCATTCGTCATATCCGTCACTTCCCGCTGGGCTCTCGCTGCCTGTGCGGAATGTTCCACTCCGATGGCAATCACCATCTGACTCTTCCATAAAGGAATCGTATTCACAATTGTAGACTGGATTTTTTCCGCCATCAGCGTATCTGCATTCTGCACCATACGTATCTGCGGAGCCGTCTGAACGGAAACCGTACGTGTAAGCTCCAGATCATATAACTTTTTCTCAAACCGTTCACACAAATCTGCCAGATCTCTTGCCGCCTGCGCATCTTCCGGCAAGCCGCTGCTCTGTGCCTTTTGCTGCAGCGCAGGAAGCTCTGTCGTACGCACCTGCTGCAATTTTTTCTTCCCGGCAAGTATATACATCGTAAGCTCCTTAAAATACATCAGATTCATCTCGTACATGCGGTCTAACACATCAATGTCCTTCATCAGCTGAATCTGATGGTTTTCCAGAACTTTTACAATCTGATTCACATTCGTCTCTACCTTATTATACTTTGCCTTCATCATAGAAACTTTATTTTCGCCTTTTTTTAAAAAGCCAAGAAAACCTTTGGACTCTTCCTCTGCGTCAAAGCTTCTTAACTCCGTTACAAGTGAAGCAATCATATTTCCGACTTCACCCATATCCTTTGTACGGACATTATTCAGTGCGCGTTCTGAAAAATCCGCCAGCTTTTTTTGTGTTCCTACGCCATAATGAAGGACGGCGCCCGAATTACGCAAGTCAATCTGCTCCGCAAATGCATCCACCTGCTGGCGTTCCTCCTGCGTCAGCATGGAATCGTTTAAAATCTCCTTTTTTTCCGGCTCCGGCGCCGGCGTTTTTGCTTCTTCTTTCGGCGCTGCATCAAATACTAGTGTCGGCGCTTTTGCTTTAAAATCTTCAAACTGGTCTGTCAATTTTTTTCCTCCTGTAGTAGAACTAATATAACAAAACTAATATCACAAAACTAATATCAAACATACATGCAAAATTTATGATAACTTGAAATCCTTTTCTCCGGTCAGCCCTTCCTGTGCCATCATTGTCTTCATTACAGAAATATCCGAAGAAATATCCCAGGCTGTATCTTCAAACAAACCATCTAACAGCTTCTCAAAAGCTACATTAATCGTATCAAGCGTATCTTCAATCTCTTTTTTCGTCGCTGTAATATTTTCCCCTGCAATCTCCTGCCTGTCCAAATCAATATATGCATTTAACAGCTTCGTCGTCGTAGGCAAATAATAATCCATAAATTTATGCAGATCGTCCGCACTTTGCGGAACCTTTTCCACCTGTTCAAAAATGCGCCGCATAATCGACTCCAGTCTGGACAGCTTATAGCTCATCTCTTCACCGCGGATTTTCTCATTGCATTCATGCACCATACGAATGTAGGCATTGCCGTCGTCTAAAATCTTTCTCGTCTGTGCATCATAACGGTGAGAGGCATCGTCCGCCCGGCTGCTGCGAGCCGCTGCCTGCTCCTGTTCCCTTCTTGCCTGCGCAGCCCGTCTTTCTTCCTGTTCTCTGGCCTGCTGCTCCTGTTCGGCCTGTAAATACTGCTGGTATACATCCTGTGTCAGCATAAACGTCGTTTGTTTCTGATCCAGACGTCCCTGCGGAAACATATGCTTTTTCATCATTTTACGCAAATCACGAAGCACTTCATCTTTGCGCTGTCCGGTCTGCGTTGCCAGCTCTTCAATCGCGATATAACCTCTGGTCCCGATTAACCTGGCATAATGATAAAACCGGTTCACCAGACCGATTTTACGGCTGCCTCGCACGATATCTGTAATACCAAGCGCCGTCAGCACTGCAAAGACTGCGGAAAATATCACATATCCAAGACTCCCCTGCGCAAATGCCAGCATAAACAGCACAAGAGCCGTAATTCCAAATCCGCTTGTCGCTAAAATTCCCCACGCCAGCTGGATCGGCCCGAGTATCCGTCCTGTCGGATGCTTTGCTACAGCTGCCGGAAGCATAGCATTTTGTGGATGCCACTCAGCGCTCTGCTTTTTGTCTGTCCATAGTGGATGATCTTTATAAATGGAAGTATACTTGTTGTCGCGTTCCCTTCTATGTGCACGTTCGTAATCTGCCTGCCCTTTTCTTGTATAAGTAGTCTTTGCATACTGATGTGTCGGATTTCCGTAAGCGCCCTTTCCTGCCTCTTCGCGCACCTGGCTCACGACACGATTCACCGTATTCGTTACATTTTCGCTCAGACCGCGATAGTCATTCCGGTTGACTGCATCTGCAACCGCATCCAGAATATCCCCACCGGCATTGCATATGTCCTTGATATCCATTATGCCACCTGTTCCTTTTGCCTGTTTTTATGCATCTGTTAATTCGTTATCTGCAAACTATTATAAAAGAGAAGTGCAAATTCTGCAATAGGTATTTTTGCGGCGTGCAAAAATGTAGCCAAACGATACTTAATAATGACAAATATGATAAACCTACGTAGATTTTTTCTTCAAAAGCGCCGCCCAAAATCAGTTCCATAGCCGGCTATATAACTGATTTTGGGCGGCGCTAAGTCTCTAAGGAACTGTAAAGAAATAACTTGCAAACAGTCCGCAGGATTTTTCTTCGAGAGTGACAGCGCAAAATCAGGCGCATAGCGGGCTATGTAACTGATTTTGCGCTGGAGCTATCGGAAAAAAACAAGGAATATTGCAAGTTATTTCTTTACAGTTCCTCAGATCTTTGATAAGATGATCCGTATCTTATTCGCTTAGATAAACATCCGTAAATTTTTTAAAACTGGCGAAACAGTCTTCATAACTGCTTTCCCCTTCATAAAACGGACGCATATATTCCATAAATTTTTGATTGCTGATATCTGTAACAAACACTGCGTGTGAAGGCTCCATCACTGCTTCTTTATACTGCTGCATCAGATCGTCCGAAAGTTTCGCCATTTCCGTAATCTTTTGCCCACGCTGGAAGGCATCCTCTCCGGCGGCGTCAATGCCTTCTTCCAGGACACTTTTTAATACCGGAGAATACAAGCCGCCTTTACACACCTCCCGCTGCGTGTTTTCTCCCATTAAAATTTTTAATAAATTCCATGCATTCTGCCGGTTCCCGCTATTTGCCCGGATACCGGCATACTCCATAATATTCGCGCTCACCGCGCCGTCTGCGTTTTTAAACGGCCATAATACCGGCTGCGCATTTGCTGCCACTGCCTGGGCGGCTTTCATAAAATCACTCGGGCCAGTTGTAAGATATATCCCGATATCTCCGGCGGCAATCTTTTCTCCAACTTCCCAGGCTGCCCCAGGAGGCAGGTTTACAGAACTGTCCTCCTCATAAAAGTTTTTATATGCTTCACATGCCTGCTGCAGCATCTGTTCTTCCACTCCAATTGTTGCGTCTTTGTAGTTTAAAAACGACTTTGACAAATACGTTGGAAATATTCCAAGCTTCCCCTGATCTCCAAGCGTCTGGGTAATACCGTCCGTTTCATAAAATCCGGCCGTCTCCTGCATAAAAGAAAGCATGTCTGCGCAGGAATCCAGCGATATCCCTGCCTGTTCCAGATTTTGTTGTGATGTAACCGCGGTCTGCACGTAATAGCTAAGCGGCATTACCATCTGCTTTCCATCATAAATACCCGCGTCCAGCGCTGCCTTTACATAATCTTGCGCATTCCATGCACTGTCCTCTTTGAGAAACTCATCCATCGGAGCAAACGCTCCTGCACGCATCATTTTATAGACGTCCGTATTTCCATAGCATGGCAGAATTAAAAGATCCGGCCCTTCCCCTGCCATAATCTGCGTATTTACCCTCTGCATGCCGGTCATCAGATCCTCATAGACCTCTACATCCAGCTGCACATCCGGATATTCTTCTTTAAACTGTTCAAATCCCGCCTGATATGTTTCATTGATAAACTTATCGACACACAATTTCAGGCTGTCATTTGTCTGTTTCACTTCTTCACCGCCAGCACAGCCGCAGAACGCGGCAGTGCAAAGGCTGCCTGTCGCCAGAACCGCCAGCAAACGTTTTCGAAAGCCTTTTTTCATCCTTTTTTTCATTCCGTCCCATCCCTTTCTTTTTTCAGGCTGCGAATAATGGCCCGATACAGCAGCTTCACAGCAGACTGAAACGCCAAAACCGCTGCAAAACTGCCTGTCACAGCCAGCATTCCAAATGACATCCACGTATGGATAAACGTCAGATTGCCAAAATAACCGCTTTCCTGATACCAGTGCCGCAGATTTTGTCTCTGTACATACTGCTCCATATATGCTGAAAAATCAAAAATCTGTTCCTTGGGCAGATATTCCATCGGAATATACCACCTGTGGCAGACGATAACAGCCAGAAAAAGCGCTACACTAAGCAGACTTACCGTCTTATTTCCTCTTTCCCGGAAATAAAATGCTGCCGCAAGCAGCCACAGCATCAGGCATACAGCCGCATTCTGCATGCAGACATGCCTCACGCTTTCTATATCCAGCATCACTTCCGGTTCCCTATGTACACCGCTTGCCCGCGCCGCCACATCTTCCAGATAAGCCAGACAGCTTTGAAGATCTCCGCCTTTTTTTGGAAAATATATATAATTTACTTCATATTCCTGTGACAAATCTTGCGGGCAAAACGAGAGATATACCGCCTGCATCCCATCTTCAGACATCTTCTGCCGCCAGGAGGATCTTGCGCGGTACACTCCACTGATACGGTATGTCCGGCCGTTCACCTGTATAGACTGCCCAATGATATCAAAATGCTTATAATAGGAAAGCGCCCATTCGCTGCTGACCATCGCCTCTCCCGTTTCCTGCGGCCATTGCCCTGTCTCTGGTTCTAATCCGCACCATGCAAAATATTCTGTATCGGCCATACATACGTTTCGCTTCGAAACGCCCATGGGCAGCTGCCCCTCTACCGGAAGATGTGCCTGTGCCAAAACCCCCACATCCGGGCTTTTGGCCAATCTTTCCAGCTGTTTCGGCGAATATGCAAACCCCTGACTGTCATACCATTCTACCAGATCCGGCAGTTCCCGTCCGGCCGTCCATATCTGCCTGAAGCCTGCCAGTGCGAGAAGCAACGTAACTGTCCAAAAAAAACTTCTGCGGGCACCTATGCCGCCTGCTCTGTTTTTCTGCCTCAAAAAAACCACCCTCTTGCTACTGTCTTTTGGTCAGCTCCCATCCGCTGTCACAACACGCATACCCTCCGCAAGCGGCCTGCTTGTATAGGTGACAACACGCTCCGCCCATCCGGACGAAACAGCTGCCGTATGGCTGTCCTGATCCAACACCCGCAGCGGTATCTTTGTCACCGTCTGCACATCCGAAAAAAGCCCCTGTTTTGTCTGTACTGCAAACACCATATACCCATCCGCATCCATGGAAAGCGCCGACAACGGCAGTGTATACGGATAGGAAACTTCATTTTCCAAACATACGCTCAATGTACCAAACAGGCCGCCCACGCCTTCTTTCGATATTTTTTTTGCATTTAACATAAAGGTCCATGTACCATCCGTATTTTCCTTCTTATGCGTAATTTTGAACCGTTCCTCCCGTTCCCTGCCATCTGCGCAAATCCATGTAAGTTCTGCCTTTCGTGTGTCTTTGTAATATTCATACTCCGCTTTGTCTATGATCCAGCTCACTTTGAAGCCTTCTGCTGTCGCCGGGTACGTACTTTGATGCGTCACCGTCCCGGCTCCTGACGCTGCTGTCAAAACCTTGGGCAATAAAAGCATCTCAAACTGCCTGGCGAGCGCCGTACACAATAAAAAAACAAGAAATACGCAGCCGGTCAGCTTTCGCAGCCGCCTCTTTTTTTTCATGCAGATACCTCCTTATTTTAAGCTGGATACAGCAATCCCGTTCATCAATTCCTCTTTAAAATTCATATATAAAAGCATGACCGGCGCCAGAGCCAATAACCCGCATGCAAATCCGGCTGACTTTGTATCTGAAAGTGACCGGGCTAAAAATACAGACAGCGGATACATCCGTTCTTCTTTCAAAAACACAATCGGCTGCTCCACCATGTTCCAATTATCTACAAAGTTCAACAGAATCAATGACACAATCCCGCCCCGGCATATCGGCGCAACAATATAAATCAGCGTTCGAAAGACTCCTGCCCCATCCAGTTTGGCAGCTTCCAGTGTTTCCATCGGTATCTCATCCACGGTCTGTTTGATTAAAAAAACGCCAAAGGAAGAAAAAATCCCTGGCAGGATCATTGCTGCATAGGATCCTAACAGCCCCATATGATCCAGTACAATATAGTTACTGACCAGCGTTACCTGATAGGGCATCATCATAAGGATAATGACTGCTACAAACAAAACGTTACGCCCCGGAAAACGGAACCTTGAAAACCCATACCCTGCAGTCAGTGACAAAAGAACCTGTCCTGTCACAATCGCTGCCGTCATGCCAAGCGAATTCCAAAACTTTGTCAGATAGTTCGCATCAGCTAAAAATACATGGTATAGTCCTTCCAGCGACCATCGATCCGGTATCAGATGAAAATTCATATACCGTCTCTCCCCACTCCAAAGACTCCCATAATAATGTAATAGTTCACTGCTTCCCATAAATGCATTTGACACCGTATATACAAGCGGCAGCAAAACCAAAACTGCAGCAGCTGCCAATATGGCTGCTCTTAACACTTTCATACTCTTTGATTCACCTGCCCATTCCATCACTGCTTTTTACGTCTGCCCGTATCTTCCCGCTCCATATGCGCCCTGCAGGCAAACAGCCCAATAATCATTATAAAAATAACAAGGAACACTAAAATAGCCGCAACGGAAAGTCTCTGGTAATTCAGATTTTCAAAATTATGATTCATAAAATGCTGCAGCATATAAATACTATCGTGCGGATAGCTTCCAGCCAGCAGATACGCTTCTCTGTAGCATTTAAAAGAATTAATCACCGACATTACAAATACAAACAAAAAACTTGGCACAAGCAGCGGACACTGGATATAG
The DNA here is from genome assembly GCA_910584595.1 of uncultured Eubacterium sp. Taxonomy (GTDB): domain Bacteria; phylum Bacillota; class Clostridia; order Lachnospirales; family Lachnospiraceae; genus Eubacterium_J. Next base: position 20,978 of record CAJUBQ010000014.1, on the reverse strand, counting down.
CGAAAATAACGCCATGCACCCGTACCTTCGAGCGACGCTGCTTCCCAAAGCTCTCCGGGAATTGCGTTCAGCCCGGTTAAAAACAATACCATATTATAGCCGCAATTTTTCCATATATATAAAAACAGCAGTACATAAAACGCTTTGTCGGAATCCAGCCATTGCTGCACCGGCAGATGAAGCAGTGACAATACTCTGTTTATGGCTCCAAACTCCGAAAGCATCACCTGAAAAAACAGCACCGTCGTTCCAATTGGAATTACCATCGGGTATAAAAAAACAGACTGGAACAAACCTGATTTTCCCGCTTTTTGAAATATCAGCAAGGAAAGTCCCAGCGAAATGCCCATAATCAGAGGAATGCCCAAACCAATAAACCGAAATGTATTTCCTGCCGCCAGCCTAAACGCATGGCTTTCCATTACCTGACGATAATTTTGAAACCCAACCAGCGTAAGCCCTCCTACCCCTGATGTAAATGAGTATCCCGCACTAATACAAAAAGGTACTAAATAAAACAATAAAAAACCTGCAAAAAATGGCAGGATCAGCAGAATTCCCGTAAATGCTTCTTTTTTGCGTAAGCTCATGGCCTTCTCCCCTATTTTATAACAGATCATTTTATAGCAGATCATTTCATAACAGATCATTTCATGACCTGTTATTTTTATTCAGCTATCCGATTTCTTTCTCATACTGCCTGATGATCAGTTCCGCCGCTGCCGTCTGCCAGCTTCCAGAAGTTTTTTCCGTCGAGGCAAGCAGCTGTCTGCGCTTTCCATAAAGACAAAGTTTTGCATCAGATATATGAAGCGTATAATCCGCCAATTCCGCCAGATCCCATTGATGCGAAACAGCAAGGATCAGATCACACTGGTATTCTTCAGCTAACGCGCACAGCTGTTCTTTATTTAAAACCGACAGACACTTCCAAAACATCGTATCTATACAATCCAAATCCTGTTGTGCCGCTGCGATTGCATAATAATCTTGTTTATGAAATTCTCTCAGCAGCTGAAATCCCTCTTCTGCCTTACCTTCTATGCAAATCCATACTACAGCAATATCTTCCAGACACCGGCAGGTACCGCTGCTGTCTGTCCTGTCCGTTTTTTGCACACTGGTCCCATATCCTCTGCAATGCCATGCCAGCTCATCGTACAAGCTCTGCCGCGAAACCGGCCGCTGCAACAAACCATTGTCTGCCAAAAATCCCGTTACCAGCGCCGCCTGATAGCTGTTGCTGCTGCCGATCAGATTTCCATATCTGCATGCAGCCTGCTTTGGCACCCAAAGATTTGTTTCTATGCCATATGCGCCTCTTTGTTTGTTTCTCACTACCGGACCGCCAGACAGCTTAAAGCTTACATCCCAGACAACGGAAATACCGCCGGGCAGTGAAAATTCTTTGCTGTTATTATTTGCCGCTACAACAGGAATCTTTTCAGCCAGCGGAACGATCACACGCTCCATTTGGAAAAAATCCTGCCACTGTTTCGTTCCGATACTCATATGAATGACATCTGCACCATGGTCTGCACACCACCGGGCTGCACACAGCACATCACAGATGCTTCCCCGTTCCTTCGGCAGCATCACCTGTACGCTGCCAATCTGCACGCTCTTTCCATAAGCACAGATCAGATCCGCAACAACCGTACCATGGGAACCAGGCATAACCGGCCGGCAGCGGGGCTGTATCACTCCGCTGTGGCACTGCATGTCAAAATCCAGCCGTTTGGCTAAAACAGCGGAGTCTGTACAAACGCCGTCATCCAATACTGCAATTTTTATCCTGTTCATGTTCAGACCATACTCCCATATTCCATTGCTCCGCCTGCCAGATCCGCTCCTGTCTTACGTTTCCGTCCATTCATACAACGGATACCGTTCTGCAAGATCCTGTGCGTCATCATCTGATTCCCATATACCTTCCAGCAATTCCATGAAATCTCCTTTCATTTCCTCCAAAGGAAGAATCTGTCTGACATTTTCTGACGCCTGCGTAACCGGAATCCCGCAGTTCGCACGAATCATCTCTTCATAGTTCGGCAGGCAAAGCGCTTCTTTCCAAAATGCAAACGCTTCCTCTGCGTGATCTGAATTTTGGGAAACAAACAAAATATCCGCCTCTGCGGCTGGAGACAGAGAGAGAAACACCAGATCCTGCTGCTGTTTTTTTGTCATTGCCGCACCATATGCACCATCAATATATCCGGACAAATCACTGCATCCCAAAACCATACCGGTTTTCCCTTCTGCAAGCTTTTGCATGGCTTCCTGTACACGTGCTCCGGCAACACGCCGCGCGATCCCGGCATCTTTCCAGCTTTGGAACATCGCAATACTGTTAGCCCAGCTGTCTTTGGAACACCGAAAACTGCCGTCTTCCTGCTGTACAAGCAAACTGTCCGGTTCCGCAAATAATGCATACGCCTTCATCTCATTTCTGCCAAATACTACATTTGCAGGTCCAGCAGTTTTTGCAAGCTTTTCCATCCCCTTTGTCAGCTGTACGGCATCTTTCGGCTTCCAGTCTTCGGAAAGACCAGCCTGTTTCAGCATTCGGCGGCTAACCCAGGCTCCGTACTCTCGCACCTGTATCGGAAGCCCAACCGCTGCAGCGCCATATCGAATGCCTTCTTTTAAAAAATCAGGCAAAAACCGGAGTGTATCACTGCTTTCTTTCAACATCCTGTCAAAATCCGCTCCCATACCTGCTTTTATCCCGCATAGATCCAAAGACTCTGCGGCCGGACAAATCAGCGCATCCGGCGCTGTTTGATACTGATCCATCAGGCGGTATTCCTTCGGCAGCCCCAACCGATGGACACTTTTTGAAAGCAGCTGCACATCAACCGTTTCCTGGGACTGTGCATACGACGCTGCCGCCTGATTCAGCAAACGGCCGAGCGGATATGCCTGCGCATCCCCCATATCTGCGTAACAGATACTCATCTGCCTGCTGCCTTTGTCAGCGCTGCCTGCATGTACTGTATGCGCATCCCTGTCTCCATATTGCTGTACATACGACATGCTGCTGCACCCTAGTACTGAACATTTCTTAAAATCTTCTGCCGTTTCTTGGGAAAGCCCCTTATCCGGCACCGCGAGCACGCCGGGCGTAGAAAGCAGCGTACTGTCCGCCGTTTCCAAAATACCGCTTGCTTTTTCATTGATGACGGTAATATCCGGACACGGCATCGCATATTGAAACATCAGCAGCGCTTTTAATGCCTCCTGCACATTTTCAGAATCAGCATTTACTGCCGCTGCATGAGTAATGCGTCCGCTCACAGCTCCTTCGCTGTCAGGTATGGCAAAGAGCGCAAGCTGCTGCTCTCCAAACACAGACGCATTGATTCCAAGATTTTTATAATCATAAATGCCGCAGCCGCCCAGCAGACACTCCCTCTGAGCCAATCCGTGATATGCGCTGAACGTGCTTTCATCTGTTCCGCACAGACCCCGTACCCGGGCCAGTTTTTCACTAAGCTTTTGATCCGCATCCTGCGGCAGATAATACTGTTCCAGCCAGTCAGCCGCCTGCGGGCTTTCAAATATCAGCTTTCCGGTATGATCCTGCGCCGCCAGCAGCGCATCCAAAAATTCATCCAAAGAACCGTATTTCCGGTCGGTATGAATCCCGGCAGCTTCCAGATCTTCTTTTATTCCGAATACAATCGGGCATTCCATACAGATCGGAAGCACATAGTTCGTTCCATCCTGCTGTCCGGCTTCCAGCGCCCCCTGCGCGTATTCCAACGTTTCTCCCACCCGTTTTGTAATCTCGCCGCCAAGCGGCGCGAGCTTCTTTTCTTTTATGAGCTCTGTCGGATCTACTCCATTGCATGCATCCATATAAATAATATCAGGGCCTTCCCCTTTTTCCAATGCAAGCTCCATTTCCTCCCGATACTGCTGCCCGGATAAACCGCTTTTAGAAACAAGCTCAAAATCCATATCTGTAAAATAAGAAGCATACTCTGTCCCCTGCAGTTTCTCTCTTGCATCCAGGTAAAAAGCTGCTCTGTAACGCACATCATATTCATTTTCTGCATCCAGCCAGATGGTCAGCTTCTGCTCTGCCGCTTCCTGTTCCCCTGTCGTTTTTTTTCTTCCATGATCTGAGACGGTCCATAAACAGATACCAACTGCGGCAAGCAAAAGTACAGCCGGCAAAAACAATATGCCATATTTTTTTTTCTTCATAACCTCTCTCCCGGACTCATCCATCGTAACAGCTCAGATAACCCATAAAACTGTTGCCAGCCATTGTAATGGAAATCGGCTGGCAGTCAAACACTTGCTTGCATGCCAGCCACTTGTTTTGCTATTGATAATCCGCTACGAATATGTGCTCATGCTGCTGGCGCACGATTGCCATTGCATAGCCATTAGGTCCGGATATATTACATTCCATATCACAATATTGCTGTGCAGGCCCTGCGCATGTAATATATCTGTACTGTTCTACGGATGCCGCACCTTCACTGCTGCGGATTCTTTTTTTCAGATTTCCCATGCTTTTTTTCCTCCTTCAGGCGCCCCTCGTTCCGGCAGTCCTGCGTGCTTTTCAAACGTCTCATCCTTTAGCTTTCCAAGTTCCCTTACATCCTGCGCCGCCACCGCATCTTTCCCTGTATATGCGCCTGTTTTCAAATACTCTGCATATGCAAGGAAACGATAGTATGCTTCCTGTTTGCGGAAATCATCTGAAATGACTGTTTTTTTCACTTCATCCATCTCTTCCATCTCTTCTATGTAGGAAGAATAATATCCTGACATGCCGCTCCACAGCGGATTTTGATACATGGATACGATTTTCTTATAATCCTGGCCTGTGTCCAATACTGTATTTATAGCCAGCTTCTTATAATACTCCGGATAGCGTTCTTTGATATATGACATGTTTTTTTGGATCACTTCATAAGTGCCATTCCCGCCTGCATCCTTACGGTTTTTATCATGGACAGATGCCGGTCCGTCCAGGCTCAGCACAAAATAAATTTCATTTTCGTACGCATAATCAGCAATTTCCGGCGTCAGCAGCGCCCCATTTGTTGTAAAGGTAAAACGGATCTTCTGGCCGCACAGCTTTTCTTTCGCATATGTGATGATCCGCTTTATGTTCTCAAATTCCAAAAGCGGTTCACCGCCATAAAAAGCCACTGTCGGCAGCTGCGTCTCACAGGAATGTACAGCGAAAAAGTCGACAGCCTTTTTTGCCGTCTCCAAATCCATACGTTTCATACTGTGTGAACGCTGCAATGGATTAGAATGTTCCGAATAAATACAATACCGGCATCTCAGATTACAGCTCTGCGTAATCTGAAGGACAAGACTGTTTAGTTTTGTCCCTAAAATATCCTGCAGCATATCTGTATCCGGATGCCGGATCTCACAAACCTTCCTGTCTGACAAAAAGCCGATCTGTTTTAGCCGACGGATAGTTTCATCCTCTTCGGCGTCTTTCCCTGAAAGCATCTCTTCCAAAATATGGTATGTCCGTTCCGGTATACGCACAACCTGATTTTGATTCACATCAAAAAAATAGTATGCAAGTGGAGACTGCACCAGTTTTATAAATGGTTTGCCCATAACCCCATCTCCCCAGTTATCTTTAGAATATCATTACTATGAATTTCAATGTACTACGTATGATTTGAATTATACCACTAATTTCTACGCCTGTAAATACCTATGTTTGAAAATTAAGTGCTCTTTTTCTGCAATTTCCGCACATCTAAATTCAGCTGCACATCTGATAACGGGTGTTCGATAGAATATTCAATTTTTACGCTTACCGCCCTGCTGTCTTGGCAGCGCAATCTTTTGATCTACAACAACCTGCTCTTCCAGGCAGGAAAAAATATGCTCTACTTCCTGCTTATCCATATTCGGAGTGACCGCACTGACAATCGGAACGATGATAATGCCTGCTACCATAGCGATCGCTCCGGCATTAATCGGTGAAGCTATGTAGCCAAGAAACAGATTGGACACGGTAATGCCGATCCCGCACGCAAAGCTTGCCCAAACTGCCGCACGTGTAACGCCTTTCCAGTACAGGCCATACAAAAACGGCGCTAAAAACGCCCCTGCCAATGCGCCCCAGGAAATTCCCATCAGCTGTGCAATAAACTGCGCGATCGATTTTGGAGGAAACAGCGCCAGTACAACAGAGCAGACGATAAAAAATATAAGAAGGATCCGCATACAAAGCAGCTGCTTTTTCTCACTCATTTTTTTAATGATATTATCCTTTAGAAAATCCAGCGTTAAGGTAGAGCTCGAAGTCAGCACAAGCGAAGACAAGGTAGACATTGAGGCTGAGAGCACAAGGACAATCACAATACCGACAAGCAAATCCGGTAAGGTAGAAAGCATTGACGGAATAATCGCATCAAAAATCACGCTGCCATCCTCTTTATGAATCGCTGCCGTATCAAACAATCTGCCAAATCCTCCCAGAAAATAACAGCCGCCAGATACAACGATTGCAAAAAAAGTAGAAATCACCGTACCGGACTGGATCGATTTTTCGTCTTTGATTGCATAAAATTTATGTATCATCTGCGGAAGCCCCCACGTACCAAGCGATGTTAAAATAATGACACCGAGCAGATTCATCGGATCCGGCCCGAAAAATGAAGTAAACGCTCCTTTTTGTCCCATCGTGACAGCCACATCGCTTTCAAATTCGGACAGGCTGCGCACAGCATTTAAAAATCCTCCCTGCCCGCTTAAAACCGCGGCAATAACAGCTACGATACCGCCAAGCATAACAATCCCCTGAATAAAGTCATTGATCGCTGTCGCCATATAACCGCCCAATATCACATACACACAGGTTAACGCCGCCATCACAATGACACACACCTCATAAGGGATATCAAACGCCATGCCAAACAGTCTGGAAAGTCCATTATACACAGAAGCCGTATACGGTATAAGAAAGACAAATGAGATCACAGACGCAGCAATCCGAAGCGCATTCGACTGATACCGTTTGCCAAAATAATCCGGCATCGTCGCCGCTGACAAATGATTGCTCATAATCCGGGTACGCCGCCCGAGAATGACCCATGCTAACAAAGACCCGATCAATGCATTGCCAACACCGATCCATGTTGACGCAAGGCCATACTTATATCCAAACTGTCCCGCATATCCTACAAACACAACCGCAGAAAAATAAGATGTGCCATAAGCAAATGCCGTCAGCCACGGTCCCACGCTTCTGCCGCCAAGTACAAAATCATTGACATTGGATGCATGTTTTCTGGAATACAAGCCTACCCCAATCATCACTGCAAAAAACAGAATTAAAAAGATTATTTTTACAAACATATTCATCCTCCTCAAAATCTTGGCGTGTCTTTCAATCATGTGAAAACATTTATTGAAAGACACGCCATATCGTTTTCTTACATCAGTTTTTGTGCATTTAGTCCTAATATTTTCTGCAAATCATTCTCGTCCGATACAAGCCTTCGCAAATGGGCCAGCGTTTCCTCCTGACCGTTCCACGGACTGTCGGTTGCAAACAATATTTTATCTGCACCATGTTTTTTTAAAATTTTCAAAAAAATCTCATCGCCAATATAACCGGTAATATTCGCTGTATCCAGGTAGACATCTCTTCCGGCTATCCGCTCCTGCACTTCTTCCCACAGCTTAAAAGCGCCATAATGCGCAAGCACAAGCTTCTTTGGCCTGACTTCATCCAACACTTTGCAAATGCCTTCGATCGTGCACCGCACATTGTCCGGGTATCCGATATCAACGCCGGCATGTACGACGATCGTCAGATCCAATTGGGATGCATAATCCAAAATACGCAGATAGCGGATATCGTCAAAAAACGTATCCTGATAATCCGGATGCAGCTTAATTCCCTTAAGACCAAGCGACTTTATTTCACGAAGCTTATTTTTATAATCTGACGAATCCGGATGAATTCCTCCAAACGATACAAGACGCATACTTTTTCCTTCGTATTTTTCATTTACCGCCGCTGCAAAGCGATTGACCGTATCAAACTGTGCGGGAGATGTTACGACCGGAAGAATAACGGAAATATCCACACCTGCTTTTTTCATGGAATTTAACAGGCTTTCTTCCCTGCCATCCGTAAATGCCTTCACTCCTGCCTTTTCTTCCAGTTTTTGAATCGTCTTTACAGCTATTTTTTCCGGAAAAATATGTGTATGGAAATCAACAATCATTATATGAAACTCCTTTCGTAATCTGCAGGAACCAATCCATCGCTAAATGCTTCTTAACGGAAAATGCGTGTAATATCTTCCTGACTGTACAGTTCCACTTCTTTGCTTTGTAAAAGCTTCGCCGCCTCATCTCCATTAGATATTTTACAGATAATGGAAGCATCATCTTCCTTGTTGGATAGCGCATACATATATTCCACATTCAGCCCGGCTTCGCAGACATGGCTTAAGATTTCCTGCAGGCTGCCGACATGATGCGAAAGCTTTACCGCTAAGACGTCTGACAGCATTGCCGAAAATCCTTTTTCCTTTAGCGCCGCCTGTCCTGCCTGCGGACGATCTGTAATCATTCGAAGCAGACCATACTCGCTCGTATCGGCAAGACTTAGTGAAATAACGCTGACCTGTTCTTTTTTCAGCACATCAAGCACTTCACCCAGACGCCCTTCTTTATTTTCTATAAATACTGACAACTGCTTAATAAACATCGTACCCTCCCTTTCGTTCTTTTATACCTTTATGACTCAAAGCCGATCAGAAACGCCCTTTGATTTATTTCCACCGTTTTTTGCGGAACTGTTTTTTCAATCACCGTTAACCATGCTTCTTTCGAAAAATCCATATGTTTTGCTGCCATTCCAAGTACAATAATATTAAATGCTTTGGAGTTTCCAAGTTTTTTTGCTTCTTCCATCGCATTGATTTTATAGACGGTATGTTCCTGTTCCAGATTTTCAATAATATTTTCCGGATACTGCGCAGCGCCTGTTACAACCGTTATCGGCTCTATCCGCTGATCGTTAATAATCAAAACACCGTCCTTTTTCAGAAAATGCGCATACCGCAGCGCTTCTAATGTTTCAAATGCAATCAATACATCTGCCTGTCCCTGCTCTACAATCGGCTCCGCTACCTTTTCTCCATAGCGCACAAAAGTCACAACGCTGCCTCCTCTTTGCGCCATACCGTGTACTTCTGATAATTTTACATCATATCCGGCAGCTAACGTAATACCGCCTAAAATACGGCTGGTAAGCAGCGTTCCCTGTCCGCCGACGCCAACGATCATTATATTTTTCGTCATAGTTTCCTCCCTGTTTTTAGTTTTGCACCCGTTCAATCGCTCCAAATTTGCACAACTGTTCACATAGTCCGCAGCCATTGCACATCGTATCGTCAATCGCTATCGTTCCGTCTGCTTTTCTGGTCAGCGCCGGGCAGCCCGGTTTGAAACACATCCCGCATTTTTTACATTTATCTTCCACCGGTTTGCATTTATACGGGAACACATTGCCTTTTAATAACACACACGGCGCTTTTGTAATAATGACAGAAACCTCATCGGATGCTGTTTCTTCTTTTATGATGCGCTCCAATTGTTTTGTATCAAATGCATCCACTTCTACTACATGATCGATACCCATGGATTTGCACAACTGGTAAATACTGATCGCCGCAACTGTCTCTCCTTTTAACGTCTTTCCGGTTGCAGCGTGATCCTGATGCCCGGTCATGCCTGTCGTGGAATTATCCAAAATAATCACGGTTCCGCTCCCCTGATTGTATACCATATTCATCAAAGAGTTTACACCCGTATGCATAAAGGTAGAATCGCCAATGACTGCCACCCAGTTTTTGATATACTCTTTTCCTCTCGCCTTTTCCATACCATGCAGCGTGGAAATGCTTGCGCCCATACAGATCGTCGTATCAATCACACTTAACGGAGGCACTGCTCCTAACGTATAACATCCGATATCCCCTGCTGCGTGAATGCCGAGACGATTTAATACGGAAAAAACACTTCTGTGCGGACAGCCCGGACATAAGATCGGCGGTCTGGCAGGAACGTTTGCAGGCTCTTTGCTAAATACCTGCTCCTTTAATATTTTCTCGCGTATCATATTTGCAGAGTATTCGCCCTGCACAGTAAACAGCTCTTTTCCGACTGCTGCAATTCCCCAGGATTTCACCTGCTCTTCTATCACAGGCTCTAATTCCTCAAATATGTATAGTTTGTCCACTTTGGATGCGAATTCTTCGATCAGCTTTTTCGGAAGCGGATGCACCATGCCAAGCTTTAATACCGAAGCATTCGGACAGGCTTCTTTCACATACTGATAAGGAATGCCGCTTGTAATAAATCCAATCGAAGTATCGTGATACTCTGCATGGTTTATCGCAAACTTACAGCCGTCCTCCGCCAATGCCTTCATCCTTTGTTCTACATACACATGACGCCCGATCGCATTTGCAGGCATCATGACAAATTTTGCAGGATTTCTTTCATATGTTCGATCTTCCGGCACAATTCTTTCTTCCAGCGTTACCGTTCCCTGGGAATGCGCCAGACGTGTAGTCGTACGCACGATAACCGGCGTATCATAGGTCTCGCTCAGCTCATAAGCAAATTTTACAAAATCTTTTGCTTCCTGACTGTCTGAAGGTTCCAGTACAGGCGCCATTGCGGCTCTTGCCACACAGCGGGTATCCTGTTCGTTCTGAGAACTGTAAAGACCAGGGTCATCTGCAGCGACTATGACAAGTCCGCCATTCACTCCGCTGTAAGAAACCGTATAAAGCGGATCGCTCGCTACATTCAGGCCAACGTGTTTCATCGATGCCATCGCGCGGACGCCGCTGATGGAAGCGCCGATCGCAACTTCTGTAGCGACCTTTTCATTTGGCGACCACTCTGCATAAATTTCATCATATAAAGCGATATTTTCACTGATTTCCGTACTTGGCGTACCCGGATAAGCAGCAGACACTTTTACCCCTGCCTCATAGGCTCCACGCGCTATCGCCTCGTTGCCAAGCATAATCTTCTTTTCCACTGTTTCATACTTCCTTTCCAGATGATTTTCTTTTTGTTATTTATTTTGTTTTACTATATTATTTTTATGATATTTTCTTTTTATAATTTTCTTAATTATGATTTTATTTTTGTTTTGGTTTTTTATTTAGCGTGATACGTTTCGTAAGTCCTTCACTCTTTGCGCTTTGCCTTCAAATCTTTGCAGCGTATTCGGAGACTCCAGACGTATTTTCGCGTCTAACCCTAAAACGATGCGCAGTTTATGCTTGATGTTTGCCTCAAGCGCCTGCAGCTTTTTAAACTCATCTACTGCCTCTGCGAGCTCTACGCGAATTTCCAGCTTATCGGTATGGTTCGCTCTTGTAACAATAATCTCATAATGCGGCCCGATTTCCTCAATGCCAAGAAGAACTTCTTCAATCTGGCTCGGAAATACATTGACACCGCGAATCTTAAGCATATCATCCGTACGACCGTCCAGATTTTCCATACGCACTGTTGTACGGCCGCATTTGCATGGTTCATAAATAAGCCTGGTGATATCCTTCGTACGGTAGCGGATCAGCGGCAGCGCTTCTTTATAGATACAGGTAATGACCAGTTCCCCTTTTTCTCCTGGCGGCAGCACGTCTCCTGTCTTCGGGTCAATAATTTCCGGAATAAAAAAGTCTTCATTTATATGCATCCCACATAAATATTCACATTCGCCGGATACTCCCGGCCCGTTTAGCTCACTCATGCCGTAATTCGAGGTCACAAGCATATCATCGCCCCAAAGTTTATGCATTTCCGTACGCATTGCTTCTGTTAAAAGCTCGCTGCCTAGCAGCCCGATTTTTACTTTCAGATCTTTTTTCGGATCCAATCCCATCTGTTTCGCCACTTCGCCGATACGCAGCGCATAAGACGGCGTCGCTACCAACAGCGTTGTACCGAAATCTTTCATAAACATAATCTGCTTTTCCGTATTTCCGGTAGAAGACGGCACCATCGCAGCCCCGATTTTTTCCAATCCGTAATGCAGCCCGAGCGCTCCCGTAAACATCCCGTACCCAAAACAAATCTGTGCAACATCTTTTTTCGTAGCGCCGCCCATGGCAGCTATTCTCGAAACTGTTTCCGTCCAGACATCCAGATCCCGTTTGGTATATCCTACTACCGTCGGCTTTCCTGTCGTTCCGCTGGAAGCATGAATACGTACCAGATCATCCTTTGGTACGGCAAACAACCCAAACGGATAATTATCCCGCATATCCTGCTTCGTTATAAACGGCAGCCTTTTCAAATCCGAAAGCGACCGGATATCCTGAGGCTTTACGCCAGCCTCATCCATTTTTTTACGATACGGCTGTACTTTTTCGTACACACGCGTCACCGTCTCCGAAAGCCTGGCCAATTGAATGGCTTCGATTTCAGCCCGCGACATGGTCTCTTCTTTTGCCCAAATCATTGTATTGTCTCCTTCGATATGTATATTTTTAAATTGACTTTTTACGCATATGGATTTATATTATCATAAAATTGGACTGCGTGCCACTAAAAAATATTTACACTACTACTTTTAAATATTTTTTCTCACGAATATATTTTTCATAAACAAATATCATATAAGAACAAACCTCTGAAATATCTTCGCATCGTTGAAGCAAATCTGCAACTGTATAATTTCTTCCTATTTCTCTTGGGGTCTTATTTCCATGTGCAATAAAATTTCTATTATCGACCATTTCCTGAATATAACCTCCAATCTCATTTCTTGGAAGAATATTTTCCTTCATGCCAAATGATTTCGCTATACTGTTTAATTGCCTATATCTAATATTTTTTCCATCTGTAGGCATCAAATCATTTGAAATTGTTACTATTTGATTATTCATTATTTTTTCTGATATATTCCATCTTTTTTCCCATTTATGTTCATTTCCAACATTATACAATCCATCATAATCATCCGAAAAGATTAATGCATACAGTTCATAAATGCATTCGTTAATTTTTATATTAGAATGATTCAGTTCATCAATAGTAGCCGAAACTACTTCGCGTATAATTTCTTCATATATCCCATAAATATAGACAAAAAATAATCCGCGTGTACTTACGCTATATACATTTGTATCATCAATATTTGAAACCCATAATTTCAATTCACAAAACCTACGGGTTGTTTCTTCTTTAATATGTTCAAACACAGCTTATCCCTCAAATTTTTTTCTACAATATTCCAACCGGTTGATAACACGTACTCTTGAATTTGTTGCTCCTGTTGTATATTTTATCAATTCCTCATCTTTTATCCAGTTTTCTATACCTTCCACGTGAATTGCACCTTTATTGATATAAGCAAGTGCGGCTCCAACCGCAACTGCCTCATATAAATTTAACGGTGTATTTTTCCTGCCTTTGGTTATCCCATTTGGTAACGCTTTATTTAAATTTTCAAAAACAGTCTTGAATATTTTTTCACTTTTACTATAATTAAATCTTTTATCTGCTTTTGACATATATTGATTTAGGAAATCTTTCACACTATGCACAAAACTTTCAGAATCATACAAATATGCAAAAAATCTCAAAACCAGTTCTTCTCGCGTGCCGTCTTTTTCCTGTTGTTCTGTTAAATGAACACAATCAATAAAGTTCATATCTTTTGCAAGCTCTTTTATAAAATCATTAAATCCTCCTCTATATACGCAACTTCTTATTTCCTGATCTGATAACATTACCCCACCTCTGTTTAATCTTTCAAATAAATCAAACCGCACTTCCTGGTCACTTTTATCACTTAACGTTGTTATCTTTATATTTGACAACTTAAATTTCGTCTGAATATCAATAGGCAAATCAACAAATTTTTTTCCATTAAAATCTTTCAATTTTTCCAAACCTTCTAACGTTAGTTCTTTTAGATTCTTGTCGTTTATTTTTGCCCGTTCTTCATCCGTTCCTGCAAAACATAATACAGTGCTCACTCTTTGGACGCCATCAATTAATTCCCATGTACCGTCCATATTATTAGTTGCCATAAATAAACTTGGAATAGGTATTCCCAAAAAAATTGATTCAACTAAATTTGATTGACGTTTCTCACCCCATCGAAACTTTCTTTGATATTCTGGCGCAATATTTATAAGCCTATCGTTTATCATACTAATCAATTCTTTAACGGAAAGATCATAAGTATTGAAATCAACTTTCATTTTTTGCTCCGATAACTGTTTTTGCAAATTAGCTGCCATAATTACATTCTCCTTTATATTAAAATAATTCCTTTGATATCTAATATTTTTAAATACCTTATGTAGTAAACTCAGAATAACTTATAAAATTTAAAAATACAAGCGCTAATCGTATGATTCTTATGTATTTTATTGTGACGACCTGTATTTTAACTTTTCACAATGATATTGCATGATACCCATATATTTGTTATACTTAAAACTTATAAAAAACAATACGCGGAGGCTGAAATGGAAATTTTACGAAAGCATCTGACTACCACACAAATCATTACACTTAGTTTTCTGCTCGTGATCCTGATCGGGTCGCTGCTGTTAGCGACACCGCTTACATCGGCAGACGGTACGGCTACGCCGTTTACAGACGCCATGTTTACCGCAACCAGCTGTGTCTGTGTGACCGGACTTGTAACCGTAACGACAGCTACCCACTGGAACCTGTTTGGACACATGATTCTATTGCTCTTAATTCAGATCGGCGGTCTTGGCGTTATTGCGATTACAACCATCTTTACGATGCTGTTAGGCAAAAAGCTGTCTTTAAGCAGCCGCATGCTTTTGGGCGACGCGTTTAACTTAGAGACGATGAAAGGGCTTGTGCGTTTCCTGCGTAAAGTCGTATTGGGAACCTTTGTGGTAGAGGGCGTTGGAGCTGCCTGTTATCTGCCTGTTTTTGTATCCGAATTTGGGCCAAAGGGCATCTGGTACGCTGTGTTCCACTCGGTGTCAGCTTTTTGCAATGCCGGTATTGACCTGATTGGTCCGGACAGCCTGATTCCTTATGTCCATGATCTATGGATCAATCTTGTTACAATGGCGCTGATTATAATAAGCGGCCTGGGATTCATCGTCTGGTTTGACTTTCTCGACGTTATAAAAAAGAAGCTGAACAGAGAAAACAGACGCGGCGTCTTCGAACAGCTAAAGCTGCATTCCAGGATTGTGCTTGTTATGACAGCCTTTTTACTGATTACCGGCGCTGTTTTGTATTTTGCCTTTGAATATCATAACCCGGAGACGATCGGCAATTTTACCATCGGTCAAAAAATACTTGCCTCGTGTTTTCAGTCTGTCACTACACGTACTGCCGGTTTTGTAACGATACCGCAAAAAGGTCTCACAACGCCTTCCGTCATCGTCACACTGTTTTTGATGTTTACTGGCGGCTCTCCGGTCGGAACAGCCGGAGGAGTCAAAACGACGACTCTTGCAATTATTTTACTCGCTGTGATTGCAACCATTCGCGGACGGGAAGATATTATTTGTTTTAACCGTCGGATTTCTCCAAAAACAGCCAGAAAAGCGCTTTCCGTCGTTCTTATCAGCTTTTTTGCAAGCATCGCGGCTATAATTATCCTGATGCTCTTTGAACCCGGCTCCGCCACAGATCAGATTTTTGAAGTATACAGCGCACTCGGCACCGTAGGCATTTCCAGAGATTACACTTCCGCAGTCGGAACAGCCGGAAAGATTCTTTTGTGCCTGTGCATGTATCTGGGCCGCATCGGACCGATATCTATGGTTCTCGTATTTACAATCCGTGACAGACAGATTGCCGCAAAGCTTCCTGAAGAGCATGTAGCAGTTGGATAACAAAATTTTATGATTTATGCAGATCTATCGTTTATATATTTTGAAAAATAAGACAGGAGTCAGATTATGAAAAAGCAGGAAAGCAAAAAATCGTATGCCGTATTCGGACTGGGAGAATTTGGACGCAGTGTCGCGGAAGAGCTGATGGCCGCAGGAGCAGACGTCATGGCCATTGACAAAGATGAAGATCTCGTCAGCGATATCGCACCACATGTGACAATGGCCGTACAGGTTGACGCTACGGAACTGCACGCTTTTGATACGCTCGGGCTTTCAAATATGGACGGCGTCATTGTAACGATGACAAGCTGTCTGGAAGCAAGCATTATGACCATTATGGCCGCAAAAGAAGCAGGCGTTCCATTTATTCTGGCAAAATCCAGAAACGCTACGATGACATCCATTCTGGAACGCATCGGCGCCGATAAAATCGTTACCCCGGAACGCGATGGCGGCATCCGTGTCGCACGAAATATAGTAAACGGCAATTTTATTGACTTTTTTGAACTTTCAAAAAGAGTTCGTATGGTTGAAATCTCCGTCAAAGAGGAATGGATTGGAAAAAACCTGAAAGAACTGTCCTTACGCCAAAAGCATAAGCTTAATGTCGTCGCGCTCCGGCGCAACGAAGAACTGACGACAAATATCAGCCCGGACCAGCCATTTCTTCATGGCGACAGCGTGCTTGTCATTACAGACAAAAAATATATTGGAGAGCTGATCTCTTAGACAGCCAAAACAGATACGTTTCAGAAACGACAGACCATCTATCACTGTTGCGGAACTGTCACAGATTAGGAACTGTAAAGAATATTGCAAGTTATTTCTTTACAGCTCCTTATTTCACAGACAGTTCCCTGCGTCTGTCATTGATTTCCAAGCTGCTCCAAAAGCGGCTTTTTCTTCTTTTTTCTTGTAATCTCAACCAAACCCAGCCTGGTCATGTCAATAAGGTTTGCAGGAACCGGGTCTTTCCTGAGAAATGACCGCAGCTGCTCCATCAGGCTTTGCTTCCATGCATCCTCATACAAATCGATGAAGTCTACCACGATAATCCCGGAAAGATTTCGCAGGCGCAGCTGAAAGGCAATCTCTTTTGCCGCTTCCAGATTAATTTTATAATGGTTCTGCTGTTTATCTTTCTTTGCAATATTTTTTCCGCTGTTGATGTCAATGACTGTCAACGCTTCTGTCGGCTCTATCACGATATTAGCGCCGGACTTTAGCCAGACACGAGGTTTGAGCGCTGCTTCGATCTGACCTGCGATATTATATAGCCTTGCCAGAGACAGCAGCCTGTCTTCATAAAAACGCACAGAAAAATTGCCGAATGAAACAGCTTCCAGTTCTTCAAAAACCATTGTTTCATCGGTAACGACTTCTTCCAGCGTTGTTTTCTCTGTATCCATCAGCATCTTTAAATAAAACGGCTGTTCTTTGCGCAGACAGGTATAAACGGTTCTGGAAGCTGCATATGCTGTAACCGTTTCATATTCGGACTTTAATTTTAAAAATTCTTCCCGTATCAAGTCTTCCTCTGCCTGCGCTGCATTTGTGCGAAAGATCAGGCCAAAACATTTTTGGATATCTTCATTTTCTTCCAAAAGCTTTTGCGCAAATGCCTGCAGACGGATGCGCTCCTGCCCGGAAATTTTACCGGAGATTCCAATCCTGCGATTCGCGCTTGTCAGCGCCAGATATTCCCCGGAAAAGCTCAGATTTGTCGTAACGACGGCATCTTTCGTCTTTACCGCTTCTTTTGCCACCTGAACGACTAATTCTTCTCCTTCTGCAATCGGTTTTCCAGATATTTTTTTTGTAAATATCGGCTGTTTTATGTTTTCAAACGGCAAATAGCAGACCTTTCCCTTTGCAATTTCTACAAATGCAGCGTTTAAATTTGCAGCAACGCTTTTTACACGTGCCACATAAATATTATTTAAAATCGTCTCGGTGTCCGCCTGATGCAGCTCTACTTCTATCATACGGTCTTCCTCATATAAAGCACATACCTGATAACGGGCACACTGACCATTCGATGGATTGACAAGCTGTTCCGATGTAATCAATAATTTTTTCATATAAAGGCTCCTGTCATAACAAACCGTCATAACACCTGCGCAGCCGGCGCTATGCTCTACCAGTATAAGGGAAATCTACCGGAATAGCAATACTGCGTAAAAAATAATGCCGGAGACTCTTTCTGAGCCTCCGGTATGCTAGGATTTTTGTAGTCATTCTGTTATCTTTTTATGCTTCAAAATAACATCTTCTTTTATAACATCTTTTTCATTTCATCCGCCACGAATTGTACTTTCGTGCCAATAATTACCTGAACGGATGTTTTGCTCGGCCTCATAACACCTGCAACACCAGCCGACTTAATCTTCTTTTCATCCACCTTTGTATAATCTTTAATTTCCAGACGAAGTCTTGTAATACAGTTATCCAAAGATTTCACATTTGCTTTGCCGCCAAGACCTTCCAGAACGATTCTTGCTACCTCTGTAAAGTTGTCGTTGGAAAGCACTACTCTCTTTTCAGCCTCCATATCTTCGTCTTCTCTGCCTGGAGTCTTTAAATTAAGCCCTGTAATTACAAATCGGAATACTACATAATAAAGTATACCTACTACAACGCCAATCGGAATCAGGAACCATGGATTCTGTGCCAGAGGCGTAAAGGAACTGAGCACCATATCTATGGCGCCACCCGAGAAGGAAAATCCTGCTCGAATCGGAAACGCAACTGTAATTGCAGACGTAACGCCGGCTAACAATGCGTGAACAACATATAATCCAGGAGCTAAAAACATAAAGGAAAACTCAATTGGTTCTGTAACGCCTGTAAAGAAAGAACAAAATGCAGCTGATGCAAGCAGTCCGTATACCTCTTTCTTTTTGCCTTTCTTTGCCGTGTGATACATTGCAAGACAGGCTGCCGGAAGACCAAACATCATAAATGGGAAGAATCCTGTCATATACATACCTGTTTCACCATATACACCAGTATTGCCCCAGAAGTTTCCTAAGTCGTTAATTTCTGCAACATCGAACCAGAATACCGAATTCAGTGCATGATGCAGACCAAATGGAATAAGCAGACGGTTAAAGAACGTATAAACACCTGCGCCTACAGCTCCCCAGCCTAAGAACGTCTTGCCAACGGCAACTAATACGCCATATACGACCGGCCATAAAATAAACAACACAACAGATGCAAGAATGGACGCTGCTGCTGTCACAATTGCCACCGCACGTTTCCCGCTGAAAAATGATAACGCATCCGGAAGCTTAGTATTTTTAAACTTATTGTAGCAGGTTGATCCGATCAAACCAGCAATAATACCGATAAACTGATTTTGAATCTTAGCAAATGCCGGATCTGCTTCTTTTCCTGTAAGTCCTGCAACCGTCCCGCTGCTTAACAAAGTCGTAATCATCAGAAAAGATACGAGTCCTGCAAGCCCTGCAGTTCCGTCTCCGTCGTCAGACATACCTACAGCAACACCGATTGCAAACAGCCATGCCATATTATCAATTAAAGCGCCGCCGGCCTTAATCAGAAAAAGACCAATCGTGTACATTGGGCCGCCGGCTGTAAATCCGGCAACTTCACCCGCCATCGCCGCAGGCGCTAAAATATAGCCAATTCCCATTAGAATACCACACACCGGCAAACATGCCACTGGCAGCATCAAAGATTTACCTAACCGCTGAAAATATTTCATCATAAAAACATACCCCCTTGTTTTGGATGTTTTGACCTAGCCGCAAAACATTCCTTTTTTCTCTATAGACAGCCGAAAAATCATTTTTGATTTTTTTATTGTTTTCCGGCTCTTCTATCGAACTCATTTAACAACTGCATTTATCAGACTCAAAACAGCCTTTCTTTAGAGAAACCTCTTACTTATAAGTTATTACCTCTTCCCCTGCTTCCACCGTTCCTTCTGTTTTGCATTGAATATCCGAAAACTCATCGCTATTGCAGATAATGATCGGTATCACCGTATCATAACCTGCCTTGCTGATTGCTTCTAAATCCGCCTCCAGCAGCAAATCGCCTGCCTTCACTTCCTGATCTGCCTGTACGACAGCCTGAAAATGCTGTCCTTTCAAAGAAACGGTATCAAGACCCACATGAACCAAAATTTCTGCTCCGTCCGATGCAGTAATCCCCACTGCATGACCGGTTGGAAAAAGAGTGCTTATTTTGCCGTCTGCGGGCGCATACACTTTGCCATCCAAAGGCTTTATCGCCATCCCTTTCCCTAAAATCTCATCCGCAAAAGTCGGATCTGCCACTTCACGAATTGGAATGCATACTCCTTTTACCGGTGCGCTAATTGCAGCTTTCTTCTTTCCTTTCATAAAATCAAATAAACCCATAATACCATCTCCTCCATTCCATTTCGTTTCATCCTGACAGAACTGCATAGTCTCAATTGGACTGCATAGCAATGAAAAAGCATCTTAAAAAACAGAAAAAGCCAATCTTTATAAATCAATCGGCTTTTTCTTCATGCGTGATTCATTTATAAAATCCGGTACTGACGACTGTACAGTGTCAATCCAAACGTGTCTTAAGTGTGTCTTTCTATTCATTATATTAGCAATTTACACAAAGTATGTCAAGCGTTTTTTCAATTTATTTCATCATGTTGTCAAATTTTAAATAGTACATCCCTTTAGCTTTGTTGGATATTTACAATATCTTTACAATCCAGCAATTTTTCCTTCTATATTTATGATTTCATACATCTTAAAGCTTCACTCTTTTTGTTCCATCGCAGGCGCCTAGTTACTATTCACGGGAGTGGACAAGTAACAAAGCAACCGTTTAGACAAAGTGTTGCTTATGGGCCTCCCGGACGCTGGATGAGGGAATCGGCCCATAGGCGCGAACTTAAGCGGAAATGCAACAATTTACATAAAAAAGTGTTGCATTCTGGCTACGCGGACGCAGGGAGAGAAAATCTGCCCCGTCTGCTGTGTCCGCTCCAGAATGCAAGAAGCCCTAAGCATTCTGCTTCCAGGCTGTGGAACCGGACGGTCGCGCCGCCTAGTTCGCCCTGGCTGCAGCCAGCAGCTAAAG